>JACRKK010000060.1 GCA_016219795.1 Candidatus Woesearchaeota archaeon
AAACAAATTGATTGAAACTCATAAGAATCACCTCTTATTATCAATTCTTCGACGATAAACAACTATTTATACCTTTCGCTATTGACGAGAAAATAACATTAAAAAAGAAGAACTGAGGGGTTATTCAAAACTCTCTATAAGAGAATTTTGACAAATAAGTGGTTAATCAAAATTATCTATATCCAAACATTTAAATAAACTTTCTCTTTTGCCACCTTCTATGTATCGCACCCATACCTGTGGAGAACTGCGTAAAGATGATGCAGGAAAAAATGTTACCCTTGCCGGCTGGTTGCAAAGCAAGCGCCTGCATGGCGGCCTCATCTTTTTAGACATAAGAGACAGGTATGGCATCACTCAGGCAGTCCTTGATCCTCATCACCACAAAGCATCCTATGACCTTGCCCCACAGCTCAAGCACGAATCTGTTATCCAGGTCAAAGGGATTGTAAGACTGCGCAAGGAAGGCATGGCCTATGAAAAACTGGAGACCGGTTCCATTGAAGTGCTGGCAGATGGACTGACCATCCTAAGCAGTGCAGATGTCCTGCCTCTGGAAGTCAAGGATGAGATTAATGCAACAGAAGACCAGCGCCTCAAGTACCGCTATCTTGATTTGCGCAGAAAACCGCTCCAGAACAACATCCTTCTTCGCCACAAAGTTGTCAAATTTGCACGGGACTACCTTGACAACCGTCACTTTATAGAAATTGAGACACCTATCTTATCCAAATCCACGCCTGAAGGTGCGCGTGACTATCTGGTTCCGTCACGCGTTCACCCAGGCCAATTCTTTGCCCTTCCGCAGTCGCCACAACAATACAAACAGCTTCTCATGGTTGCTGGCTTTGACCGCTACTTTCAGGTTGTCCGCTGTTTTAGGGATGAAGACCTGCGGGCAGATCGTCAACCTGAATTCACCCAGATAGATATGGAGATGTCCTTCATTGAACAAGAGGACATCTTTGCAGTCTGTGAAGGGATGGTCCGAGGAATCTTCAAACATGCAGTTGGCCAGGACATTACCCCTACAATCCCCCGCATGACCTACAAAGAGGCCATGGACCGCTTTGGTACAGACCGGCCAGACACCCGTTTTGGGCTGGAGCTTATAGATGTCTCCGATATTTTTGCAAACACCTCATTCAATGTATTCAAGAACGCGTCCATAAAAGCCATTAGAGTAACTGGCGATTTCAGCAGAAAAGACTATGACGAACTCACAGCATTTGTCAAGGTATATGAGGCTAAAGGCCTTGTCTGGCTTAAGAAGACTGATATGCTTGAAGGCAGCGTGGTCAAATTTTTCTCCGAGCAAGAGCAGGTACAACTTATCAAGAGAACAGGTATCCTCAAGGGTGAGAATCTCTTTATGGTCGCAGACCATGACCCCAAAATAGTGTATGCAGCGCAAGGCAATCTGCGCCTTGAGCTTGGACGCAGGCTTGGTCTGATTGATGAAAGCAAGCACAATTTTCTCTGGGTCATAGATTTCCCTCTGCTTGACTATGACAAAGAAGAAAAGAGGTATGTTGCAGTCCATCATCCATTTACCTCTCCAAAGAAAGAAGATATCGCTCTGCTTGAGAAGTCACCTCTTAGTGTGCGGGCAAACGCCTATGATTTGGTCTTGAATGGTACGGAAATTGCGGGTGGCTCCATCCGAATCCATGACGCAGCACTTCAGCAGCAGATGTTCTCTCTTCTGGGCATAGAAAAAGAAGAAGCCTACAAGAAATTTGGCATGCTTTTGGAAGCCTTCACCTTCGGCGCTCCACCGCATGGCGGCATTGCCTTTGGCCTTGACAGGTTGGTTGCTATCCTTGCGAAAACCCCTTCCATCCGTGAAGTGATTGCCTTCCCCAAGAACAAATCCTGCAATGCGCTTATGGAAGGAGCACCTTCTTCTGTTGATGAGAAACAGATCGATGAACTGCGGATTAAGATGATCTGATCACATCTGTCCAGTTTCCACAAACTTCCGAAACACACGCTCTGCAACTATTTGCGGTGCGTAGCCCTTTGCTTGGCAGGCCCGGACAAAATCGTCGTGCACCTGCTTGTCTATATTGTAATCAACCCTTACTTTTTGCGCTCCTTTGGGAGTTGCTGCCATTTCTAACCACCTCACACGCTGTCAAATGGCGGTGATATATAAATCTGTAGGCTCCCAAAACAAGAAAACCATTTAAAGAATGTTTTCTTGCAGCACCTTATGAAAGACATCATCCATGACCTGCTGCAGGACTTACATGATGGCATGGAACAGGGGCAGCGGATATTCTTTGGCAATGCTGCATACGATTCCCTTACTATTAACACCAACAACTTCCATCCTATTCCCGAGGCAGCAGGTTTCCAACAGCTTGCATTTGTTGATGGAGGCAATCAGGAGATTATGGGGGGGAGCAACTTCACACTGCAGCTGCAGCGTGTTGCCGTCTGTGTCTACTCCCACCTCAAATGCATCAGGCACCTCACCTATCAATACCTCCTTTATCTCAAAGCAAAGCGCATAGAGGGAAAACTCTGCTATGAAGCAGTACGCTATAGTGAAGAGCCACCTCTTGACCTGCCTCCACTCCGTTTCAACCCTTTTGATCCCTGTCTGGTTCAGGGGACATTCCGTGCAGACATACGAAAAGTGGCAGATATCTGCAGGAGGATTGCAGAGCTTCGTGTTGCAGCACTCACTGCCCAGATATTATCTGGCGGGCTTTTGGTTATTGATGGCACGCTACAGACATCCCATCCCTATGAAGAACAATCTCTTACGCAGTTGAAGGAGCAAAAAACATGCCTGTTTTGCTCTGTTGCAAAAACCGACTCCTTCATCACAGACAGAGGTAATTCCGTTGCCTATCTGCTCCAACAAATGGCACCCGTGGGAAGCTGGTATTATCATCCTTCCTTTACATTAAAGCAAGGGACTGCAGTGGACATTGCGTTTGCAAAATTGCATCCTAAAAGCAATTACCTCTTCAGAATTGAATTCTTACTGGAACAGGATAAACAGCAATTGTTTTCCTCCCTTGCAAAGCATGCTACAGACCCCGTATTCTTGGGATATCCTTATGGCCTCGTACTTGCAGACCAGCTTGCTCGCATCCAAAACAGTGAAGCAGAGATGACAAGAACAACATTAGCTGTTCGTTTAGGACAAGACTGGAAACGTTTCCTGCAGCACGCTACTTCCCGGAATGCCCATGCTGTGCTGGACTCTATCTATTAATTCACTACTTTGTTATGGTTACCACAGAAACATTTATAAACCCCTAGCGTACTACATCACCTATGGCCAACGGACTATTCCAAGGTGCTTTGCAGTATGCAAAAAACAGTATCACAGATGGCTTGCAGTACGCAAAGGATCTTCTGGAAAACTATGGAAGACGGGGTGTGATTGCAACTACCATTGCTGCAATAGGTGCAGGTGCGCTTGGACCAACAGTTCCTCAGGTTTCAGCCTTAGAGGTTCTATCCAACTCTTCTGCGCCTTACACCCAGCGTGCAGCAACATCTCCTATTATGCTTGCCGGCTACTGGACTACTGATGCTCGTTCGGGCCAAGCGGGTCAGAGCATAACCTTAGCGGCAATAGCTCCTACAGGGCTTACTCTTGAACTTGCCGTAGCAGGTACGGGAACAGGCTTATATATTCCAGAAATCCCAAGCGGAGGTTCCCTCTCTCTTTATCAGTTAAGTATCGGTGCATTAGATCTTCAGCAAACTTCTGCCCAGCGGCTGCTTCTGGAAATGATGGCATCAGGCCAGCAAGGAGGACTCTGGCCTTATCTTTTGGTCTCAAGCCCCCCACCGCCAAGCCCTACGCCTTCTGCTACCTATACTTCTAGTCCAACACCTCCTCCCTCACCAACCAGAACCCGGACACCTACCCGCACTCCTCCTCCAACATACACACAAACACCCATACCACCTCCCAGCAGCACTCCAACGACTACTCCTTTCCCATCAGTTACGCCCACTCCCTCTCCAAAACCCTCACGCACTCCTACTCCTACTCCTCTTAATACGCCTGTGCGAACAGCAACACCAACGCCTTCTCCCACAACTGTCGTCTACCATTACGAAACGCAACCAAAAACAGGTGATGATGTAATGGTTGCTGATGCTTCACAGCTCTACTATGGTTCAAATTCCATGTCGACAACACTGGGTGTTGGACCAAAGGATGATTCTCCAAAGACTACAGAGATTGATGGAGAAACATTTGTTTCCGCAGGAACAATCTCCTCTGGTGGGAACAGAGTCCATTTGATGATTCCCGACCATATGCGACGCTCCTAAAACGAATCATTTTCCCTCTCAATATATCCTCTTAAAAAAAAGGTAAGCAATGATCAATTTTCACCGGCTTGAGCAGGAACAGAAAGAGCTTGCCAGAAAAATAATAATCAAAGATGAAGTGGGCGAACTCATAACCATTGCTGGTTGCGACCAAACGTATATTGACAACACCATTATTTCTGCTATTGTGATCTTAGACTATAAGACCCTGGAGCTTAAAGAGCGAGTCCACACAAAACTCCCTGTGCGCATACCTTATGTCCCCGGATTTTTGAGTTACCGGGAGCTTCCGGCCATTGTTGATGCATTTCAGAAACTCAAAGAGCGGCCGTCTCTTATCCTCTGTGATGGAAATGGCATTCTTCATCTGCGAAGAATCGGGCTTGCATCTCATCTGGGAATTGCCTTAGACATCCCAACCATTGGCGTTGCCAAAAAACTGCTTTTTGGCGAAAAAAAAGAGCATAAAATCTATGTGGAGGGGGAACTAAGGGGCATGGAAGTGCAGACACGACAGTTCAGCAATCCTCTTATTATTTCACCAGGCCACTATGTCACGCTTACGCGGGCAGTGGAAATTGTGCAGCACTGCATAAGGCCCCCTCATAAATTACCGGAACCGTTACATCAGGCCCACAAATTTGCAGCAAAGTTTAAGGGGAAAGCGCCTGAATTAGAGGAACAAATTCCTTCTCCAGTTTAAGCGCCTCTGCCACAGCTTTGTGGGTTAACTTCCCTTGGTAGGTATTGATACCTTTGGCAAATCCTGCATCTTCTTTTGCAAACTGTTCCACGCCCTTTGCAGCAAGTTTGATGGCATAGGGCAGGGTTGCATTGGTCAGGCCCTTGGTTGAACTTCTGGGATACGCTCCAGGCATATTGGTCACGCAATAGTGCGTCACGCCATGTTTGACAAAGACAGGGTCAGCATGGCTTGTTGGTCTTGAGGTTTCGCAGCAGCCACCCTGATCAATGGCTACATCCACAATGACCGAGCCTGGTTTCATGCTCTTGACCATCTCTTCGGTTATCAGCTTTGGCGCAACCGCTCCGGGAATGAGAGCAGCACCAATAACTGCATCTGCACTTTCCACAACGGACGCAAGCGTCTTTGTGGTGGAATAAATGGTCGTTTTCTTTCCAGGAAGCACATCCTCAAGGTAGGCCAACCGTTGGGTGTTGATATCTGCAATATACACACTGGCATTCATACCAACAGCTATCTTTGCTGCATTGGACCCCACTACTCCCGCACCGACTATCAGCACCTTTCCTGAATGCACGCCAGGCATGCCGGCAAGCAGCACTCCTCTGCCTCCCTGCGGCTTTGCAAGATAATGGGCCGCAATATGCACAGCCATTCTTCCTGCAATAATGCTCATGGGCGCAAGAAGCGGCAGCGCACCCTGCCTGTCCTCAACAGTTTCGTACGCTATAGCGGTGATACGCTTTTTCAGAAGTGCTTCAGTCAGGGGACGCAGGCCTGCAGCAAGATGGAGGTAGGTAAACAAAATCTGCCCTTCTTTCATTAAAGGGAATTCCTGCTCCAGCGGCTCCTTGACTTTGAGTACAAGTTCGGCACTCCAGCCTTGCGCCTGACTGACAATCTGCGCACCTTCCATACTATATTCTTCATCGCTGTAGCCACTGCCGATACCTGCATTCTTCTCAATAACTACCTTGTGGCCCTGCCTGACTAATTCATGGACGCCGGAAGGTGTCAGTGCAACCCGGTTCTCATTATTCTTGACCTCTTTAGGGACGCCGATGATCATTATCCATCACCTCCCCAAAATTGAAGCAATGCCTAGGTTTCTATCGGTCATCTCGATAGATTTCTTCCCATCCTTGAATCCCATCACTGCCCGGATAGCGTCGATGTTTTCTGGCACCACATCGCTTTCCTGATGTACTGCCTGCATGAAGAAGACTTCCTGCCCATAGACACCAACACCTTCCTCCCACACGCAGATTTCCATCATGTCTCCTCTGTTTCTGCCGAGGTCTCTTGCGTAATCCATAATCTGGGCAGTAGAGCCGATGTCGTCTGCGGCTTTCAATACCTTAATTCGTGGTGTTTCTTCAAATAGTTTTATGATATCTGCAGCAGTAGGTCCGGGATGTTTGAGCCGCACGCTGAGTGCGTGGAGGTGCATCAATGTTGTAGGGACAATGACTGCTGTTGTAAATACCTCTACTTCAGGAAGTACAGTCCTCACATCAGGTCCGTGGTGGGACGGCAGTTCAAGTGAGGGCACAATGGCGTTGATGGGTCCTTTTTCGTGTTCGTTGGGATCCGTTCCTCTCCTGATGAGGTTTGCCCGAGCTGTGCTCACCGGCCACTTCTGATTGATGGCATGGATGGTCCTGGCAAGTCCTGTGGTGTTGCAACTTACCACACGCACATGGTTTTTGTTCAGGCACATATCATAATTGCACTGTGCAACAAAAGAAGCTTCTGCAATCGTTGCTTTTTCTCCACCCTGATAGATGGCTTTCACGCCTGCCTTGGTATACTTCTCTTTGTTAGCAGCACCTATTTTTTTGGGTGTGCAGTCAACGACTACATCTACCTTTTTTAGCAGGTCATCAAAGGTACCTGCTGGTTTGATGCCATTCTTTAAGAAATCTTCCTGGCTTGCAACCGTGTAAATCCCATATCCTTTCTGGGCTGCAACTGCCATCTTATAATTGTAGGAATTGCCTGTAATCCCTACCAACTCCATATCTTCTTGCAGTGCCACAGCATCTGCAACCCTTTTCCCGATGGTCCCATATCCGACCAGTCCTACTCTTATTTTCATGGTTTCACCTTCGTCTTACATGGATATACCCTGCCTTGAACATGACTATCTTGGAGTAAGGTGATGTCTTGTCTCGATGAAACGGATGGTCTTTGACTTCTGTCTCATGACCAGGGAGTGAGTGGATATTCCTCTTCCGGTGAAATTGACTCCTGAAAGCAGCGGGCCGTCGCTTACGCCTGTTGCAGCAAACACGCAGTTGTTTCCCCCCGCGAGGTCATTGATGCCAAAGACTCTGTCCAGATCACCAAAACCCATCTCTTTTGCCTGTTGCAGGGATTTCTCATTATGAGGTTTGAGTACTGCCTGAATATCGCCTCCCAGACACTGCAGTGCTGCGGCAGTGATGACTGCTTCCGGCGCACCGCCAATACCCATCATTATATCAAGAGAAGCGTTATCAAGGGCTGGTGCAATGCCACCAGAGATAGTACCATGGTCTATCATCCGGATACGCGCGCCAGTTTTGCGGACGGCATCAATAAGTGATTTATGCCTGTCTCGCTCCAGGACAACGACTGTTACCTCTTCAACATTTTTGCCCAGGGCATCTGCAACAGCAGTGATGTTCTCTTGAGGAGATGCAGTGATGTCAATGGCACCTTTTGCACCTGGCCCCACAGAAATCTGGTCCATATATGTTCCTGGTGCTTTGAGAAGGTTGCCTTTGGGTGCAGCTGCAAGCACAGAAATGGCATTGGGTTTCCCGTATGCAAGATTAGAAGTGCATTCAAGGGGATCAACAGCGATGTCCATGGACGGACCTGTTCCTGCGCCTATCTTCTCACCGATGTAAAGCAAGGGTGCTTCATCCTTTTCCCCTTCGCCTATTACCACTTCCCCTGAGAAGGCAATGTTGTTGAAACGGGAGCGCATGGCATCAACAGCAGCACCGTCAGCGCGATTCTTGTCTCCCTTACCCATCCATGCTGCTGCCGCAATGGCCGCAGCTTCTGTGACCCTTACGAATTCAAGCGCAAGATTCCTCTCCATCTATTTCCCTCGTTCATGGGGTTTAGGATCTGCATCAATAAATGGATGAGGTCCCAAAAGCCACCCCAATACCAGTGCGCTTTCTTCTGTATTTATCAATGTTTTGGCTTTGCCATAATGAATCATTTCAGCGAGATTAACAAGTGTGTGTAGTATAAGTCCCTCTCTTGCGTAGTATTTTTCTGTTTCTTTGATTCCATCGGCGGTGACGCTGAGTACATGGCTGACTTGGGCACCTTCTGCTCTGAGCGCATTTGCTGAAGAGATTGAACTGAAGCCGCTGATGACGTGGTCTTCAACCAGAAGCACGCGCTGCCCATTTTTCAGCACTCCTTCCACAATGCGCTTTTTTCCATGGTCTTTTGCTTTTGGCCTGGTGAACACCAGCGGCTTTTGCAGAGCAAAGGATAATAAGGTTGCCCAAGGAACGCCTCCCACAGCAGTTCCTGCAATGACATCTATTTTTTCCTCACCGATGTCTTTTGCTACCATTTCTTTCATGGCAGAAACGATGCCGTAAAAAAAAGAAGGAAATGAGAGTAGCATCCGGTTATCAACATATACGGGGCTTACCAGGCCTGACGGGCCTTTGTACCCTTCGCTTTTGATATGCAGCGCTCCCACAGCAAATATCTGTCCTATGATTGTTTCTTTGGGTGTGGGTTTTGGCAGTAGCATAGAGTATCACACACTTTTTCTGGATGGTGGACTCTGTTTCTATATAAATATTGTTCAGATTATTAGATTAGAGGAACATCTTTGCTCGATTTGATTCCATATACCATGACATAACTCCAAAGCAGGCCTTTCTTGCGCAGAACTCGCACACTAAATCCGCATTCAGAAAACATTTTTTGGATATTATCATTGTCTGCAAGCCACTCTACATTGGGGATGATCCTGAAAAAATCCCCATACTCTACAAAACAGATTTTGCCTCCTTCAGGAAGGAGGGCATGTATTTCTCTAAGCACTTTCTTGACGTTTTGGATGATGCCCAGATTGCCAAAAGAAACCACTGCATCCACATAATTAATGGAGGGGTGAACCCTGTTGTGTTGCTCCAGGTCATGGATAAGTTTTATGGGTGCAAAGGATTTTAGGGGGTGTAGGTAAACCATACGTTTTATTCGGTTGTTTGTGGCTTGGAGTTCTTTTTCTGAGATACTTGTTGCATAAACAAGACCATTGCTTCCTACATCTTCCACAAGAGTAAGGGTGAATGTGCCTACGCCAGACCCGTATTCCATAACTACCTTGTCCTTTAAACCGCCCAAAAGGGTAAGTGTTTCCTTTCTTATACTCTTGGGGATGAGTACACTCTCCATAAGGAGATTCGGCAGGGTAAAGATATCCCTTGCCCGTGATATCATGGAGGGATTGTAATACAATTCTATCAGAAAATAGAGAGGGATTCCCATTAAAATAAAAGAGACACTTAGTTTCAGAAAGCGTGCTGCTTCTGTCTCTGTAGTTACCCACATGAACACAAGGAATACATAAAAGAGTACCATGATAATGGGACCTATTTTCCCAAAGTCAACCCTAAACAGTCTTTCTGCATTGGGGAGTTTAAAGCGAAGCACGGTAACACAAAGGACTGCAGCGGTGAGCATGATCATCTCAAGAGGAATCAGTATCTGGAGCAGTGTCTCATAGCCCCCTGATGTCTGGAAGCTCAAGAGGACAAAAACAGAGGTTGCAATGGCCTGGAATATGATTGCCTTGTACGGTGTTTTGTATTTAGGATGGATCTGTTTGAATTGGCTTAAGAAAAGTTTGTCTCTGGTGAGTGCCATGACCAGTCTTGGGCCGGCAACAATATCTGTGGTTGCAGCCCCAAGGATGACGAGGTAGGTTCCAAGGATGATGAATTTACTTGCAGTTGTGCCCATGAATACTCTGGCAAACTCTGCAAATGGTGCACGCAAGCCTCCAAAGATCTCCCAGTTATAGGCACCAAGACTGCTGATAACAAGGAATAATCCCAAAAGGACAGTTATGCCTGCGCCAATCATGAGCGCACGGGGAATTATTTTCCTAGGGTTTTTGGTTTCTTCAGCAAGGAAGAGCACACCTTCTAGGCCAAAAAAGGCTTCAGACACAAAAAATAGACCAATTAAGATAAGGGAGGCATTGGCGAAAAAACTGTCTTTGATAAAAAAAGGTGAAAGGTTGCCCGCATCAAAATGCGTTGTGGATGTAATGGAGATATAGAGGAGAAGTCCTATGGTAATGATGGTGAATGTCCCCACCATAAACGAACTTTCCCTGAGTCCTCTATAAGTCATATAATTAAAACCAACCACCCAGAAGAGGCAGAAAGCAAGCTGGATAATTCTCATGGGGATGGGAAATGGTAAGAAAGAGACGGTAACTGCACTGTCTATGTCCGGGATAAGATAACGTATTGCAGCTACAAGCATCATGGCAACCGTGATGTTTGCGACAAGCCAGGTGACCCATCCCACCATGAAACTTGCAAACCTGCCGTAGGCCTGTTTGCTGAACTCATAGATCCCTCCTGCGTTGGGAAACATGCTGGCCAGTTCTGAAAAGCAGGCAGCAGCATAGAGGGTAATTATTGAGAGGATGGCCCAGGAGATGATGGAGGAAGGGCCTGCAACTTTTGCCCCGATGGCAGGTAAAAAAAAGATGCTGCCCCCTATGATGCAGTTGATGGTGAACAGAAGAATCATGGGCAGGCCAAGTGTTCTGTTTAATTCTCCCTCTTTTTCTTTCTGTTCCGGCGGCATTTCTCTTTTCAATGCACTTCTCTTTAAAAAAGGTTACTGAAACTTTAATGTGGTAACTCTCACAATTTCTGCCAGGTTGTTCCTAATTTTTCCACCATTTGCCTTACGCTTTCTTTATACTGTCCCAGACCTTTCCAATCCAAAAGTATGAGGGATGCTTTAGGCTTTGTTCTGTCAAGAGCCTGCAGTATTATTTCCTTTGTGAGGTGGTCGAGCATGTATTTTGGGCAGATGTGGCCAATGGCTATGTCAGTCTCCAGCATGGTTTTCTTAAAATGTGGGCAGTGGTGCGGGCCGCCTATACCTATAGCTGAGGCCACCTGTGCTGGAGGTGTCGCCTCTATTAATTTCATAATGGTCTTTGCAATGGCTTCTCCTGCTTTTCTGTCCTGCCATTTTTCTTCGTTGCTTCCTATTTCAATGAAGAGGCAGGGGGTTTTGCCCAGATATGGTCCATGGTGGGTTGCTTCCTGGATAATGTCAAAGCCCAACCCTGCGTATTGCTCTAGCTCTTTAAGCGCTTTTTTTATGAACAAAGAAGGGGCGATGCAGAGCGTTTGTGGTTTACCACCCAGGTCTGCAGCGTGCCAGTTGCCCGGGGCATGAGCACTTAAGGAGGGGATGCCTGACTGCGAGGCATGACGGGTAGCAAAGATGAAGAGGTCTGCTGGTATTTTTTCATCAAGATTTTCAAGATAGATGCAGTCTGTCTGTGTGGTGTAGAGTCTGGTGGTGTTATGCTGAAATACAGAATGGTTTTCAAACAGTTCCTGCGTTTCCTGGAAGGGAAAAAGATCCAGCAAACATTGCCTGATGTTCATGCCTGCGATGTCCTGTGTTGAGCAGATGATAGTGGTGGTCATGAGATAAGCTCCTCAAATTCTTCTCTTGTCACGCCAGCCTGCCGTATGATTGCCCGCAGCGTTCCTTTGCTGATTTCGTAATGATTTGGAATGGTCAGTCTGCGGTGAGGCTCTTCCATCTGGCGTAGAATAACATGACTTCCTGTTTGGTGGTCTATTTTATAGCCTCTTTTTGAGAAAATTTTGGAAGTGTTATCATTTGACTGATAAACGCTCCATATTTCTTTCTTGAAGAAATAGCCCAATAACTTTGTTATGGTTTTCAAGAGATTTGGAGAATGAACATGTTTTTCTCACCAATCTTCCAAGTCTTTGTCTGAGT
>JACRKK010000056.1 GCA_016219795.1 Candidatus Woesearchaeota archaeon
CACTCAGACAAAGACTTGGAAGATTGGTGAGAAAAACATGTTCATTCTCCAAATCTCTTGAAAACCATAACAAAGTTATTGGGCTATTTCTTCAAGAAAGAAATATGGAGCGTTTATCAGTCAAATGATAACACTTCCTATTTACGAAGCGTGGATACAGGTGTCCCCACAGATTGAAGGTTCCTTCGAAGCACAGCTGCCACTGCAGCAGGCGCATATCGTGCATGTCCATCCCACAACTGATATACTTCACTAACTATTTCAGGGTCAGGTGTTGTTTTTGTGATATCAATCTCCACAGCACCAAGAAGCTTCCAGGGGCTTTGCAAAGAACCCATCTCGTCAAGAAGCGCGCTAATTTGCCCGTGATCCGGATGAGCAATATAGACTCTCTGATTATTATAACGCCATTCAGTAACTATATTTTTCCTGTCTTTTGCAGGATCCACTACATAGGTGACTGCAATGGGATCCTTAGAGGGGTGGCGGTCCAGAATTGTTTCCAAATCCTGCTTAAATCGAGGGATAGCACCCTTGATGTCAAAACTAAGATACGGTTGAAGCACAGTATGATTAAGATAAGAAAGAGACCCCCGCAAATAATTTTCATGGAATGCTACCGTTGCAGCACCAGCCAGAGTTGCGGCACTATAATCATAACCAAAGTCAGATATGAATATGTGGTTTATCGGTCTTGCTTCTTTCCCAAGATTATACACTCGTGTCTCAGCAATAGTTATTAGAGGAACATTTGCCGACGGTTGAAATGTGTAGGGTGCTACCTCATAGCGTTGATTGGGAAGTGTCATTACGCAGAAGAAGCGTGCATGATATTTAAAGACTCGTGAGAGAATTATTCATATTAGAATAGTCAATGTAGGGATATCTCCGTAATCCATATAAACATATCCTGCTCTTTCTTCACCATGAACATGACGCAACTTGCAGGGGGGGTTGTTATGAACAGCAAAGGTGAGGTGGTTGTTGTTGCACAACCCAATGGATGCTGGAGTCTTCCCAAAGGCCATATCGATGAAGGAGAGGACGCACTGACTGCGGCAAAGCGTGAAATTAGGGAAGAGACAGGCATCACTGACCTTGCATACATCAGGCCCCTTGGTTCGTATCAACGCTTCAAGATTGGCCTGCATGAACTTGAAGACCCAAGAAAACCACGGGAGATTCATCTGTTTCTGTTCAGGACATCACAGGAGCATCTGCAACCAGAGGACGCAGAGAATACCGAAGCCCGCTGGGTGAGAAAGGAGGATGTTGCAAAACTTCTGACGCATCCCAAAGATGGAGAATTCTTCAGAAGTGTTCTGAACATGCTATGATGGTGCTCTATGGAAATTGTTGTGAAAGCAAGGACTATATAGTCCATCAACCGTAGGTTTCATGTACCAGCTTTGGTGATGGCTCTCAGTAGAATGCTCGTGGTAGAGTTTTTATTTAAGTCTTATGCCTTTTCTCATAGTCCTCAAAATATGCTTCCCGAAGTATGTTGACCTCGCCCATGATAGGTATCTCAAGACCACGCTCTTCAAGGATGTCAAGCCGTTCACCAACCCACGTAATCCAGACATGGTTCCCTGTAGTTTTTATCTGGCTTTGGACTTCTCCCAGTATGGCGTTCCAGTCTATGCCCCGTTGTGCAAGCCCAAGGCAATCGCTAATGTCCCCCTCGCGCTCAGTAAAGGTCTTGAACAGAAACACATCCTCGCCCGAACAGAGAGAGACCATAAGGTGCTGCAGTTTTATGATGTTCTGGGCTCGCTTCTGCATTGCTTTAGACAAGGAAAAACCTTTACAGACTGTTTTCTGGAACAAATCCAGCCTAAAGTCTTCTCTTACAAATATCTGGTTGAGGTCTACTTTTTTGTATTCAAGCGTAGGCATGCGTGTTGCAAACCCCATGTCTTTTAGGGATTTTTGAAGCTGCAGGAATTCTTGGGGTGTCTCCACAATGATGTCAATATCCTTGGTTGCGTCCTTTATTCCATGATAGAGAAGCATTGCCCCGCCTATGACGTAGAGATGGGCTTTTTTTGCAAGGGTTTTATCTATCTCTTTAAACAGCTCATTGAAGTCTTCAAATTTTGATATCATAAACCTCAGCCCTGTCTTTTATTTCCTGCAATGTGGGATAGTTGGGTATGAGCCCTCCTTCAAAAATCTTGTGGAGTGCTGAGAGAATGGGGTGGCTTATGTTTCTTAATTCTTTTTTGTATTTGGCGTAGAACAAAGCGACGAATGTAATTGTTCTTGGGTCCAGGTCTTTTTCTGCAACCTTTAGGGAATGAATGAATATGTTTTTTCGGGTGAGATTCTTCTTGGGAAGAGAGTAATAGTCTGTGGTGGTAAGCAGTTTGATGCCTTCATTTTTGTATGCTGAGAAGGCTGTAGGTGTTGCATCCAATGCTTCTTTGGTTGAGAAGACTATTTCTTTTTTGTTTTTGAAGTAGATAGTGGAGTTCACAGGGACTCTTGTGTCAATGGATTCTTCGTATCTCTTTAATTCGGTGAGGTATGCTCTTACTTCCTGCCAGATCTTTTCGTTCACCCTGTAGGTTGTATGTTCCTTGGTAAGAATGCTCATCTTTCTTCCTTGATAGATTTTTTTGTGGATGGTTGTTTTGTGCAGGCCAGTTTCTTTTTCCACCTCTTTTACGGTCTTTGGTTCTAATAAACACAGGAATATCTCAAGGCCAGTGCCTGAGAGAGGTATTGCAAGGTTTGGTGTGTGGGAAATTGCTGTGAGGAGAAGGTTCACATGGGTTTTCATTTCCGGCTGCAGGGTGCCGTCTTTTAGCGTGAGGATGCCTTTTTGGCTTAATGTCTGGCAGATTCGGTACACCTGAGAGGGGCTTATCTTGAGTGCTGCTGCTATTGCTGGTACTTCTTTGTTTCCGTTTCCTATCTGGGCGGTGAGCTCCAGCTCTGTTCTTGAAAAAGGCATAAGTATATGAAAATACGAGTTATATATAAATATTTCGCATTTTTGTAGACTTTTTTAAGGTTTGCCTGTGAAAGAAACTTAGCGAACTTTGGTCGACAGCAATTTACCTTTATCGGATTTTCTTGAAAGGGTTAAAATCCCAAGATATGCAGCAACCCCTAGTAAGAAAAGTCCTACAATCAAAGAGAAAATTGCAAGGGTTACTGACAATTTTAACCCCTGTGGTAACCATGCAACTGTAATTGCATCTGGGAAGAAAGTGTGTAGGCCAGATAAAATAGTCACGATGCTTGCTAGAAAAGCAGTTCCTGCATAAACTGGACGATTTTTCTCTCCAAAATTTGTAGTTATTGTCGTTCTCTTATCTTGTCTGATATCAATATTAGTTACGTGGCTTGAACTATCAATTATCTGAATCGTCCTATCTTCTTTTATTTTTCTAGAAAAGACCTTACCAAATGTTGCATGAAGCTTTTTGTCGTTTGCAATAGTTTCAATTCCCTTTGCTTTAATTTCCAGATATCTTACACTCTCGTCATGTTTAGCTCTGGCTTCTTCTTCTTTGGTTTGCTCTTGATAACCATCTCCAAAAAGATCAACTTCTTTAATCATTTTAGGGATATGAATTCCTCTACGAGATACCTTAACAAATTTTCTCTCATTAAGGTACTCAGTAGCATTTGTTAACTCTATGTTAGATAAACCTAATCTGGTGATTTCTGGATCATCGGAACAAACAGTTCCTTCCCCTCTTATTTTATGGTTATATAACACTTCCAGAATCTTAAGGGAATCAGTTATGATTGTCATAGAATCGTTGGAATCAATTTAGTTAAAAAATATTTCGCTTTAAGAACAAAACTCTTGACTTAATTCATCCGAAAAGTACACATGCTCTTTTAAGAATGTAAGAATTCTCATGGAAGTCTGCTGTTGGGATTCCTATGAGGAGCGTATGCGACGAGAAAGTGCCACCAACGAAGTTGGGGTGCATCTTTGAGAGCGAAACTCGAGAAGATCCCAAAAGCTTTGCTTTTGAGGATGTTCAAATCACCAGCCCCAGACGAAACAAATGATTCAAAAGAAAAACTGGGGCTATGGGGATTTGAACCCCAACCTCGGCGTCCCGAACGCCGAATCCTGATCCAAGTTAGAAAATAGCCCCCTGTTCTGATTCCACCTGTCTTTAACAGGTGGAATCTGCCTCAATTAAAAAGGTTTTGTTCCACGGCACTTCGTGCAGGAGCCGCACCCCATAAACACCATAAATGAATTGCATCTGGGGCAAGCAAGATCGGTACAATCCTCCCTTGCATAACCGCAGGTAGGGCATTTATAGGACATTGAGCACCACACCTATCTTAAAAATCAACCCCCCTATTAAGAATGCAGTAACAATCGTCCCCACCCATATGGCAGTTGCAATCTTAGCCCCCCTCTCTTTATATAAAATCATGATGGCTGCAATACAGGGCACAAACAAGGTAATAGACACCAGCGCCACCAAAAGCTGCAGCGAAGGAAGAGCCATGTTGTAAAATCCTGCGGCCCCAAAATCCCTGCGTACAATTCCCATAACATAAGCAGTTGCAGCTTCTTTGGGAAGTCCCATCCAGTTTACCACAATCGGTGAGATGAGATCCTTAAGCAATTCCAACGTTCCTGTTAACTGGAAGACAGACATGATCACTGCACCGATCAAAAACCAAATGCCTGCCTCCAGAAGAAAATATTTTGTCCGCACAAAAGTTTTCATGATTATATTTTTTATTCTGGGCAATTGTAGCGAGGGCAAACTAAGGACGAGAGAAGAGGAATGTCCCGGAAGCACCTTATGTAAAACCGTCCCAAGAATGACAAAGCATGCAAATATAATGCTGACGTAAACAAGGGTAAAGTAACCGCCGGCTGTTGCAATGAGTGCGGTAATCACCGCAAGCTGTGCAGAGCAGGGGATCGCAAAATTGAGCAAAGTGCTTGCAATATCCTTTTCTCGTTTAGTATCAAGCATGCGGGTAGTGATGGTGGCCATAGTCACGCATCCAAAGCCTAACATAAGGGGTATGACTGCCTTGCCATTCAGGCCAAATCTGGTTAGTGTCTTATCTACAAGAAAAGCAAGCCTAGGTAGATATCCGGAGTCTTCCAACAAAGAGAGAAGGATGTAAAAACTTACAACCAATGGGAGCAGGATTCCGACGATATAAGTCAGAGTCATGGTCAGTATCCCGAATTCCCCAGCAAAGAGAGTGTAGAGCCATACCGGCAAATCAAAAAAACCTACCATTTCTTTGATGTAGGGCACATAATACCCCTGCATAATTGTTTTCTCAGTAAAATTTACGACAGTCTGTGCAACAAAAACACCTACCACCAGATATGCAATGTAGAGTATTGCTGCAAGAAAAAAGAACCCAAACACAGGATGCACCATTAATGATGCCAGTTTTTTCTTGAATGTTCTTTTCTTAGGGTTTTCAGTTACTACAGTTCTTATGATCGCATTGACCCTTTTCCGTCTTTGGGTGTATACCTTATCTGGAGATATTTTTGTGTTTAAAGAGTACTTTACCCCTACTTCTCCATCCCCTTCCAAAGCCAAAATATGCTCTGCTCTGTTTTTGATGCTATGTAGCACCAAAAGGCGTTCTGCATCTATATCCATACCCCTTTCATAACCAAATACGGGGAGAGAAGATGACTCTATGTGCGCAAGACTGGTCTTTAGATCTGCAATGCCGCTCCCCGTAACAGCCACAGTAGGTATGACCCTTACCCCAAGTTGGGAGGATAGTGCTTTCACATCAATCAGAAGCCCCTGTTTTTCAGCTTCATCCATAAAATTAAGCACAACCACTGTTGGCAGCCCCATATCAATAAGCTGGAGTGTCAAAAAAAGCTCCCGTTCAAGACAGGCAGCATTGACTATGTTTACCACACCACTTGCTTTGAGAACAATTTCTGTAGTAATCCGCTCCTCAGTACTAATGCTGGATATGCCATATACTCCAGGGGTATCAACAATCGTATGCTCTTTATACTTTCCCGTCGTTATGTTTAATGTGGTTCCGGGATAATTTGAAACTGTGGTGTAAATCCCTGTCAGCTTATGGAAAACAACGGACTTCCCTGTGTTGGGGTTCCCTACAAGGGCAATGATATTCGTCTCATCTCCTTTAACATCTGCTCCTTCGTCATGACAGCTCTTCATGGATTGCATTCACCTCAATACAGGCTATGTTCTCCATGCCAAGAGCAATTTCCTGCGATTTACATTCCAGAAGCATGGGTCCACACACTATTTTTCCAAGAATGCGTACAACGTCACCTTCCCCAAGCCCAAGTTTTAGTAAATGGGTTTTAAGGGTGTTGTCCTTAATCGCAATAATCTGCAATTCCTGCTGTTCTTTTGCGTGGGTTAGCAGCATACAAAAACCTCAAGCATATTTTTTCAGACACTCAGAACACCTAGGTATCGGCTTGTTATCCACAGGGCAAGTTTCCGGGCATCCCAAAAATCTACACAATGATTCTTCGGTCTCCTTAAAGATATAATGCTCCAGTTTACATGCCTGAAGCCTTGCCTTATTTTTCGGTACTTTCAGGATATCATGAAGAAATTTCTTGAGCAAACGCTCTTTTCTGACGAGTTTTAAGGCAGCGGCAGTACCTTTAGATGTTAATTGGCATCCTTTGTACTGCGTATGCGAAAGAAGTCCTTCACCCTGCAATTTCTGAAGCATCTCGGTAACACTTGATGGAGAGAGACCAAGAACAAATGCAATCTCTGTGGTCTTGGCATTTCTTTTTTCCTGGCTTATCATCCAGATGGTTTTGAGATACATTTCTGTTTTCTCTGTGTGGATAGCAATCACCGCCATGGCAACACTGAAGGGTAACTTATAAAAGTTTCGGTATGCCGAAATCAAGGTCAACATTTATAAATAAACCGCTGAAAGCTAAGGAAATGACACGGCTTTCCATCAAAGGACATGAATTTATTGCAGCTCCTATTCGTGATTCTTTTCATCGTAGGGCTGTGATGTTCCAGAACAATATCCTACGGACGTTACGCAAGCTGGATCTTACTGAAGATGATGTGGATATCCCCTTAGAAAGGGTTGCCATGAAAAAGGCACCGGCCTCTGCGTCGTGGTATTTTGAGGGGTATCATTTGTACTACAGTTATCAAGCTGGCGCAAAATTTGTGGATAATTTATTTGTCGTCTCTAAAGTCATTGAGCTTGAGGTCAATGCGCTTATGCATGGCAAGAAGACAATCACTGAATTCATCCATGAGTTTTCTGAGGACAAAGACATTGAGGCACAACGCAAAAAAGCACGTGAAATTCTGGGAGTGGAACCTGATTCACTTGATTTAGATCTGATCAACAAAAAATATAAGACACTTGCCAAAGAATTCCATCCTGATACATCCACAGGTGATGCTGAGAAATTTAAGGCCATCAACCGTGCGCATAAGATTTTAAAACGTGAGTTGCAGTAATTCTGTTTAGGTTGCTATGGCATTCTAAAAGTTTTATTTTTCCAGAATTCTAATGGTTTCTCTCTGCACTTTAAGGATAAGCTCTTTTATTTTTTTCAACTGCTGCATGTCAATGCTTGTTTCAACTCCATAAGTAGAGATTTCCCTGCTTTCCCTTACAGTTGAGTCTGTCATGCTTTTTTCAACGTCAAGCGTATCAAATTGCAGGACTAAGTCTTTTCCAAAATCCAGCTTATTTTCGTCAATGAGGGAGAGGAGAACAGTGACAGTGCACGACTGGTTTCTGGATTCGTAGCCGTGTTTGGCAAGCATAGCCAAGAAACAATGGTAGATGGCATAAAAACCCACATTGAGTGCCCAATCATAAACCTTGAGTTTTTCAAGAGTTTGCAAGACCCCATAGTTATACTCTGATTTAGCAAGATGCTTTTTGGCCATTGTGAGGTCTGGCTTTACTTTTACCAGTCTCTTGGAGTCTTTTAAGCACCACTTCAAATGATTTGCTACTTGCGGCATGTTTGGATTACCTCTACATATTTTCCGGGGTTATGGAATATAATGCAGTCTGAAATAATACTATAAAAAACTTTGTCTTCTTTGTTCTTGGCAATATCTTTTTCAGCGATATCCACATACCTTATGGGTTGCTCTATTAATTGGGACTGCCTTATTTCATCCTTTATCTCTGCAATTTTTTTTGCTTTACTGGGCGTGTACATCAGGAGAATATCTATGTCATTGAATTTCTGTGAGTTGATGGAGGATCCAAATACCAACCCCAGCTGAATAAATGGTTTAAATTTCTGGAGGTGGTGGCGAAGTACCAAAAGCGATTTCGGAAATTCTGTTTCTTCCAGGCTTAGCACATATTCCATAAATTTAAGGGCAAGTTCATTATTGTAATTATAAGAGTAATAAACTGCGTTGCCTATAGATTCTTTCTGAAGTATCTGTTTTGCAGCGAGCTGATTGCACAGCTTGTTGGCGTGCGCATGATTCACCTGTAGGAGTTTGGCCAACTGCCTTGGGTTATGTTTATCCTTACAATGCTTGAAGAGGTATGTTGCTATCTGGAGTTCAAGGGGAGTGAATTGTATGTTCTTAGCAGCCATATGTATGTTATTAGCATACAAAGTATATAAATGTTTCGCATTTTTGTAGACTTTTTAAGGGGAAGATGAGATTTATTTGATTAGTTTAGGATTTCAGAATTATCGTTAATCAGCCAACACTGATGTGGCAGGGATATTGTTTGCATGATTGCCCAAGTTGTGTTTACAATAAATATTGATTTACCCAATTAATGACTTGTGGTTTACATTAAAACAAGTGGAGGTAAGTATTCATTTTAATTGAAGGTTATCACAGGCTTGGAGAAGCAGTTTCCAATAGGTATGCATTTCCTGTAATTCTTTCTGAATTTCAGGGAAATATCCTAATTTTCTCATGTCTCTATCCATTTTAGGGCTCGCCTGTGAAAGAAACCTTGGCGGGCTTCAGCCCGCAGTTGAATTTCACGGTTAGGGCGAGCCGAAACTTATTTCTACATGAAAAATAAAGAAAATGAATGCGTGGCGTAGCCGGCGCACTCACTTTCC
>JACRKK010000058.1 GCA_016219795.1 Candidatus Woesearchaeota archaeon
CGACTAAAATACTTCAAATTCCAAGCAATTTGCTATTAAAGAAAATTGGCCCAAGCGTTGCGAGAATGCCGTCGGTCTATTGACCGACGGTGGCCAATTTTCTTTTTACAAACAGACTAAAATTTTGGAATTGCAAGAAAAACAACTTGATAGAACTAATAGACTGTATTCTCTCCTTTTAGCTGCAACCTTTTTCTCAATGATCTTTGTAGGATTGCAAACCACAGTTTCAAACTTAGACTGGTCTTGGAACCCTAGCGTAAAACTCTTTTTTTATCTCTTAAATGTAGCTTTATTGATTATAGGTATTATTCTTATATGGATATTTGCTTTAAAGCTAAAGGTATAAGTTAATTGCTTCCTTAGTTCGCTCTAAGAGTTGATCCATTGTCTTGGCTTGCGTGTGACAACCAGGCAAGCCTATTACTTCAGAAATAAGGTAGCCATCTTCTCCGTTTTCCACAATAATATTAAATAATTGAGGCATATCCTCTAAAAGCAAAGTGTTCTTTAAATAGTTTTTGGGACAATATTGCAAACCCTTAAATATTTCTTTCTCTTGGAAAATGGCATGCAGGATTTTCTGAGCAGTATAAAGGCCCAGGCACGCAAGAACCCCAAGAGAATAGTTCTTGCAGAGCCACAGGACCAGCGCGTCCAGAAAGCAGTCCGCCTCATTCTTGCGGAAAAAACAGCGATGCTTCTCCTTGTAGGGGATGCAAAACACAACCCCCATCTTCCATCAGTTCCCTTTATAGATCCGGCACGGTCTCCTCACAGAACTCACTACACCCAGATTCTCTACAGATTGAGGCGGCAGAGGGGCATGACACGGGAACAAGCAGCCAAACTCATGTTTGACCCTGTATGGTATGGCACCATGATGGTGCATCTGGGCGCAGCAGACGGGCTTGTTTCAGGAGTGCTTCATACCACTGCAGATACCTTGCGGCCAGCACTCCAGATCATAGGCACCCATGAGAAATTTCATAAAGTATCCGGCGTCTTCTTCATGCTGCTCAAAAAAAAAAAGCTTCTCCTCTTTGCCGATGCAGCAGTCAACATCGATCCGGATGCCAAAGACCTTGCCTGCATTGCTATGGACACAGCAAAGACAGCAAAGAAGTTTGGACTTGTACCAAAAATTGCCATGCTCTCCTTCTCCACCAACGGTTCAGCAGTACATCCTCTAGTGGAAAAGGTGCGGGAAGCAACACGGATGGTAAAATATAAATGCCCCTCTCTTAAAATAGAGGGGGAGATGCAGGTTGATGCTGCCATAGTCCCGGAAGTCTGCAGATTAAAATTCCCGCAAAGTGCAATCAAAGGGGATGCAAATGTGTTGATCTTTCCAGACCTTCAAAGCGGCAACATCAGCTACAAATTGGTAGAACGATTTGGGCATGCAAAAGCTGTGGGGCCGGTGCTACAGGGTCTCCAAAAACCAGTCAATGATCTCTCCCGTGGTTGCAGTGCCCAGGACATCGTGGACATTGTTGCCATTACCGTTAGAGAAGCACAGCGGGTGAACCCATGAAAATACTCGTCATCAATGCAGGGTCTTCCTCTATCAAATACGCACTCTTTTTTAAAGAAAAAGTCCTCTCGCGTGGTCTTATAGATAGGATAGGTATCAGGGGCAGCACCTTTTCCGCAGATGGCAAAACCACTGGTGTAAATATCCCATTCCATGAGGCTGGCTTTCGACTGCTCTTTGCTTATCTTCAGGAAAGCAAGAAAATACAATCTCTCAAGGACATTGGGGCTGTAGGCCACAGGGTTGTGCATGGGGGGGCAACATTCAAGAAATCTGTGAGTATTACACCAGACGTCAAGGCAGCCATCAGGAAAAGTTTTGCCATCGCACCCCTCCATAACCCCCCGAATTATGAAGGGATTCTGATATGTGAAAAAATACTGGACAGCGTTCCCCAGGTTGCTGTCTTTGACACAGCCTTCCACCATAACATGCCGGCAAAGGCCTACACCTATGCCATCCCGCGCATGCTTGCAGCAAAATACGGTATCCGGAAATACGGCTTTCACGGCACATCCCATCAGTATGTCTGCAACGAGGCAGCAAGAGTGCTTAGAACCCCTATCTCAAAACTCAAGCTGATATCCTGTCATCTTGGCAATGGCTGTTCAGTAGCTGCAGTCAAGGGCGGCAGGAGTGTGGATACCTCTATGGGTTTCACGCCACTAGAAGGCCTGGTGATGGGCACACGTAGTGGTGATATAGATCCCGCACTCGTATCGTTCCTGATAGAACATGAGCACTTGACCACCAAAGAAATGGATGCCCTTCTCAACAAGCAGAGCGGAATGCTTGGCATCTCCGGCATAAGCAGAGATTTTAGAGAACTTCTTTCCTCTGGAAAAAAAGAGGCAGCACTTGCTGTTGATGTTTTTGTCTACCGGCTGGCGAAATACATCGGTGCCTACACGGCAGCCATGCAGGGCTGTGATGCAATTATTTTCACTGCGGGCATTGGAGAAAACAGTGCAGTCGTGCGGGAAAAAACATGCAACTATCTGAAGTATGCGGGCCTTCTTCTTGACAGACAGAAAAACCAAAAGAATAAGCCGATTATTTCCTCACCCCGCTCAAAAATGAAAGTGCTGGTCATTCCAACTCAGGAAGATATGATGATAATGAGGGAAACTGTAGCACATCTTTAAATCCCCAGCGTCCTGTCAATTTCTCGGGCAATATCCTTAAGGTCTTCGCACGTCCGCTTCAAATCCCGTTCAAGCTCAGCGATGAGTTGCGACAGATTTTCGACACGCAAAAGATACCTGTTCTTTTGCTGTACTACCAAGCCAGCGTCCATAAGTTTGCGCAGATGATGTACTACAGTTCCTCTGCTCAGTCCCAGACGCTCTCCAATCTCATCGCTGGTCAGACCCAGGTCCTTATTTGATTTCAGAAGTTCAATAAACAAGCGGAAACAACTTTTGTCCTTGTCACGCAGTCCAAACAATCCAAGCGATGTTCCAAACCATTGCAGTTCTTCATTGATATTGCTACGATGGGGCCTGCGCACCTTAATGATCGTTATTTTCTGCTGTCTGTAGAGCATACCCAGTCCAGTAACAAGCGAGATTTATAAAATATGCGTTTTTTGCTCCATTTCCGTAAACTATATATGCACCATTGGGGAATCTGATTCTATGTCGCAAAACATCCTGGTAATCTGCGCCCATGCTGATGATGAGATATTGGGCGTTGGTGGGACCATTGCCCGGTATGCACAAGAGGGAAAAAATGTTTATGTAGTCATCTTCTCCTACGGAGAAGGAAGCCATTTCTGGATGAAAAAAAAGTGGACCGTTCAGACCAGGATAAAAGAGGCGAAAAAAGCATCGAAAATTGTTGGCAGCAAAAACGTTTTTTTTCTTGGACTCAAGGACGCCCATCTCAAAAAAGAAATAAAAAATCCCTATGTCACAGAAAAACTGAAATACTTCATAAAAACCTACAAGCCTGCCAAGATATTCACCCATGCGCGGGATGATTTCTTTCATAGCGACCATCTTGCAGTGCACAGGGCAGTCATACATGCAGTTGATGCTCTGCAGACCAAGGTTGCAATATACACTTTCAACATCTGGACTATGGATATACGAAAGAACGTCCCCAAACTTGTTGTGGATGTCACCTCCACCTTCCCCCAAAAACAAAAAGCCCTTGCCTGTTTTTCCTCACAAAAGCTTTCCATTATGCAGTTGGTGCCAAAAGTCTATTCCAAGATGGTGATGGATGGCATTGGACGTGGTATGAGATATGCAGAGGTTTTCCTCAAGGTACGCTGACATGAAAAAACGCCTTTTGATAGCAACAGATGCATTCCCTCCACGATGGGACGGCATTGCCCGGTTTCTTGCAGAGATTATACCGGAACTCGTGGATTATTTTGACATCACTGTTGTTGCGCCTGCGTTTCCTGGGATGAAGGTAGAAGAAGAAATGAAAGGCATCACTGTTGTGAGGGTGCCTACTTTTTCTTTTAAGTTTGGTGATTATTATCCACCAAGGTTTCCAGGGAAAGTGCTTGCACAGTTTATGAAGAATGCAGAGGTGGTATGGATCCATGCCCTTATGCCCATAGGCATCACTGCCATCCGCCTTGCAAAAAAGCGCGGCATTCCCGTCATCGCAACCGTGCATTCCATAGAAAAGCTGCTTGCGTTGCATAGCTTGTCTGAAAAAAATCCGTTCCGTGTCCCGGCTAGTTCTTTAGTCCAGTTAGTGGTTCGGCACCTCTACAACAAATGCAGCATGCTTACTGTCCCTTCCCGCGAGATTCTGGATGCTATGACCTGGCAGGGAATCAAGACCACCAAGACATTGATTCCTCTTGGTGTCGATACAGACCGTTTCCGGCCCTTGCAGGACAAGAAGGCAGCAAAGCTTGCTGTTGATATAGACCCTTCAAGCAAAGTGATCGGCTACTGCGGCAGGCTTGCACGGGAAAAAGATTTACCTACGCTCTATCGGGCATTTGTTCGTGTAGAGAAAAAGTATCCCGATATCACTCTGCTTATCGTAGGAGATGGTATTGATGATATCAAGCGCCAACTTTCACGAAAAGCCAATGTAAAGGTTGTGGGTTCAGTAGACAATGTCGTGCCTTATCTGCAGGCCATGGACATTAATGTGCTGCCATCATTGACGGAAACATCATCACTCTCCACCATGGAAGCCATGTCCTGCGAACTTGCCGTTGTGGCGACTCCTGTGGGACTGGTAAAGGAATACATCACTGAAGGTAAGAACGGTCTTTTTTTCCCTAAACGAGACACCCATCTGCTCACACGACAGCTTCTCCATTTGCTTGAGCAGCCTCGACTGATCATGGAATATGGCCAGGAGGCCCGAAAGACTATGGTGCGGCACTACGGTCTTGAGCGGACCGTAGAGCAGTTCAAGACAGCACTTTCAGTAGTTTGAGGTTAATTGAGGCCAAAGGTTTCTGTAAAATCCAGAACAAGCTGGTATTTCCTCAGGTAGAGGAAACCTTTTGGTGTTAAAGAATAAACTTTTCCGGTCCCTCTCTTACTTTCCATCACAAAACCTTTATCCACAAGCTCTGCTAGGTACTCGGTAAGCATCTGTGGTGAGAGATTCGATTTATAGAGGATATGTGTAGGCTTAATGCTCCCGTTCCTCTGCCTTATCGCTTCCAGAATATCATGGATGATCTGTAGCCGGTCTCTTTTCTTGTTCATTGTTGCGTATGACCCTCATTACATTTGTTAATAGGAGTCCGTATGCTGCAAACTCCAGGAAATAACCAATGGCATAATAGGTGCCATGATTCAGCGCAAAGATAAAATGAATTTTGCCAAAGAGCAGGAATACAAAAGCGATCAGGGCAAGCAGGGTCTTGTATTGTCTGCTCTGAAAGTAGTTATCAAGATAATAGATGGTGATATAAAAGAGTAAGAGCGATGAGAGCAGATAGTACATAAAGAGGGTGTTTGAGCTGAAAATAATGGCTAGGATGAGTATTGCAAGCAGCAGTGAAAGCACACGCATATTATTTATTTTTAGCGTCATATAAGCAAAGGTGCTAAGGCCTATGATAAACAGCGCGATATGCAGATAAATGCCTATGAGACTGGTGTAGTGTATAAACCCAGACGATGAAGTGCCGCCGGAGGCTTCGGTAGTCAGCATTAGCACTAAGTTGACTGCAGATCGGACAAGGTATGCTGCTGAGATGAAGAGGAATGCAATCCCAAAGAATTTTGATGAGGGCTGGTCAGATATCTTATACACCTTTAAGGCATAGAGGCCAACCACCAAAGTGATGATAGTAAAGATTATTTCAAAGAGCACATTAAACCCATAAAACCATGAGGGCATGATAATGAAGTGGCCCATGTGCAGAGGTATCATTTATCATCCCTTGTTGCGCATCCTTTTTTAAATTTTGCGTAGGATACATCTTAGTTGTCCTTGTGAACGCTTTTAAGAAAGAGGCGCTACCTTGTTTCCATTGACTCAGGTAGCATCAATGACAACCTTGAACAAACGCCTTGCACTGAGCCTGCTGGTGATTGCCATAGTATTTTTAGTGGGTTCAGTCTATATTAGTGGACAGAATGTTATCACGGCAGATATACATCTCGGCTTTCTGTTCATGGCTGTCTTTTGGATCATCGTTGTGTGGCTTATTGCTTTGCTCCTATTTC
>JACRKK010000061.1 GCA_016219795.1 Candidatus Woesearchaeota archaeon
TATTCCAATTCTACTGGAATTTCATGAAACCTATCAACGAAAAACTGACACCAGCAATAATCGAAGGATAAGCAACCAAAGTCTGGACATGGGGAAATTTTCTTCATACAAAATTAAAGTATCTTTAGTAAGACACTACCGGTTTTTATGAGTGCTCTTGTTTTGCAGTGGCATATTTTCTGTGAGAAAAAGGACACCTTCTATTTTGCTGAAATGTTTGTCTCCGCTTACAAGTACTGCCCTGTTTTCTTGAGCACAAAGGTAAATTAATGCATCAATGATTCCTGCATTTTTTTCTGTCTCTCTCAACCGTTTTTTCATGGAGCCACTGTTCAGGGTCTGTGTTATTGTAAGAGGGAGAATAGTTGTATTTGCTCTGACAAACGCAAAAGAAGTTGAAAAGTCTTCATGTTCCCTCTGAAAGGAATCTGCCAGTTCAGCAATGACCACTAATGGAGTACCTACGCCCCCCAAAGCGAGTAGCTCTTCAACATACTTCCCCTTTTTGGTTCCCTGGAAATACTCTGCCCACGCATATGTGTCAAGGACGTAACTTAACTTCATGGAATTCCAGCCTCTCTACTTTTAGATTAAATCCTTTAGCTGTGCCAAACATGGATTTTGGGATCTCTTTTTCTTTCATAATCATTTCTCTTATAAGTTGATCATAGGTATTCGCTTTCTTTTCCTCTTTTAATCCTTCCAACAGTTGTTTTGTCGTCTCTTCTACCTGAATTGTTGTCACCATATCTATAGCCATAGCCATAGCACCTATTTAACTTTTTCGTTTTTTTCTCCAGTAGTCGATCAGAAGGTAAAGCATAAACAGGATAACTAAGACTATCGGTATCACCCATATTCTACTGTTTGCTTCGATGATGGCGTTGCCAGTCAGCAGATTCTGTTTCCGGTTGGCAGCCGTAGGCTGCGTTGTTATTGTTATCGGTATTTTTGTTTCTGGCACTATGGCCAGGCCACTCTGGCTTTCTCCAGAAAGCCCTACACTCAATGATGTCATATAGTTATCCTCCTTTATTGCTTCCAGGATCTTTAGTTCAATCCTGCATTCTATCCTTCCCATTGGCGCTATGCTGCAATTATCTGGACATTCTATGGTAAACCATTTCTGGTATTCTGGAATCTCCGTCCAGCAGCTTCTTTCTTCATTCGTTGGGTTAAAGACCAAAAGCTGCCTGCTGTACATCTTTCCCATGCTGACGTTCTCAAACAGAAGCCGGTCTGGTGAGACCCCTATTCCCAGAGCTGCCACTGCCTGTATCAGCAGAAGAAAAAGAAAGCAGAGGACATAGTTCCTCATCTGCTCACCGCTGCTATCATGATGTTTCCGTTATAGCTTCCGGGAAGTATGCCTGCCGGGACGCGTATTCTAAATGCAAGCTCATTGCTTGCATCCCATCCTGGTCCAAGATTGAGGGGTATGGTTGCCATAGTCTTGGAAAGCGATCCGCTAAGTTCGCTTGAAAAATCATTGGCGGATAATGTGTAGTCTATGTTTTCCACAGGAATTGTGCTGGGGCCACTGAGGTCTGTTCCGCGTAGTCCTATATCAAGCGGCACATTACCATAATTACTAAGGGTGGGCAATGATTGTGTTCCCAATTCTTTGTCACCTAGGATGGTGCTTTCATTGTTCGGACTTGCTGCAAACGAGATGTTGCTTGCATCCACTGCAAATGCAAGTAAGGGTGCTATAGTAACTGTTATATTACTTGTTGCAATGTATGAAGTGCTGTCCTCAGTAGTGTAGGTGACTGTATAGTTGCCCGGTTGCTGGAAGTAGGGGATGAAGACCGTTCCTTCATAGCGTGCGTCTGTGGTGTTGATGTTCTGCTTTTTCTGGAGAAGAACGGTCTGGCCATCGAAGAAAGCTGTCACATTCACAATCTGGGTGTTGCCGTCCTGGTCACTTACAGTGGCGTTGATAGTTATGTTCCTCATAAGTCCTGGCGTGGGCACAATCTGGGATCCCCCTTCCAGGCTGTTATCATCGGTGATGCCAGCAGAAACGATGTGCGGCAGGCTTCCGGCAACAGTGAGTGCAATGGCGATCTGCCTTGAGGATGTGCTATTCTCAAGTGCTTGGCTCTCACTGTTTTTTGGTGTAGGTACTGCTTCCACAAAATCCAGTGTGTTGTTATGTGTCTCTGTTGTTGGGTTGTTTCGAACAAGCGCATGCCCTGGTGCTACATGGTCTACAGGACTGCCTTCGAACAGGCCTGCGCTAATGTTACTTGGATTTCCCCAACCTACTGCATCAATAGTGGTTGTCCCGTTTTTTAAGGCAACGCCGGCATCAGTATTTCCAAGGGTTATTGCTTCCTCGTAATCTGCGTCAGGCCACGAGGCGTTGTCCTTTCCTGTTGACCATCCAGCATCAGCAACCAGAAAATAGCTATTCGCTCGGATGAGTGTGTTTGCGGGAAAGACAACATCTGTCTGGCTGCTCTCTGTTGCAAGCACCCATCCGCCTACATTAATATCCTCAGGGGTTGGGTTGTAGAGTTCAACGAACTCTCCTCCTGCCTCACTTGTGATGGGGTCATAAAGCACTTCGCTGATGACCAAGGAACCGCGGACCAGTGCAGGCAACAGCATTACTATCAACAAAAGCACAATTTTTTTCATGGAAATCACCTCAGAAAACATGCAAAGAAAACCCCTTAATATGCGTCTCGCAAAAAAAACCGTAGCAGTTTCAGACGTAACAAAAAAAATGGTGGCCAGTCTGCAAAGATTCTGGAATTATGTTTAGAATCTGGAAACTGAGCAAGAATTCCACAAATTTAAAGAATTTACGAGCATATGGATTTCAAGCCAAAAAACCGGCAATTTGCGAGTAAATTGCTTCAATAGTCTGTTCGCCATCCACTTCTTTGAGGAGGCCCTGTTTTTTGTAATAATCAATAAGGGGCTGTGTCTGCTTTTTGTAGACGACAAGCCTATTCCGGACCGTCTCTTCTTTTTCATCATTGCGCTGTATCAGGGGTGTATGGTCCCTGTCACAGAGTCCAGGCATCCTTGGTGGATTGTGCAGGATGTGGTAAACAGCATTGCAGACCGGGCAGGTCCGTCTTCCTGAAATACGTTTGATAAGAATTTCATCCTTTACCACAATGCTCAGTACGGCGTCAAGCGAAAGATTAAGCAGAACAAGCATCTTCCGAAGTGCTTCTGCCTGGGGAATGGTTCTGGGAAATCCGTCAAATATAAAACCGTTTTTGCAGTCTTGTTCTTGTATGCGCTGCCTGATGATGCCTATAATGACCGTATCCGGGACGAGTTCTCCCTTGTCCATAAATTTTTTTGCTTCCAGTCCAAGGAGGGTTCCTTGTCTGATTGCTTCCCGTAAGATATCTCCTGTAGAAATCTGAGGAATAGTGTATTTCTTCGCAAGCAGCTTTGCCTGCGTTCCTTTTCCTGCCCCAGGGGGGCCCAAAAAGATGATTCTCATCAGCCGAGGTAATCTTGCATGGATTTGTACTGGATATCGTTTGCCCATGAGCTTTTCAGTTTTTTTACAATCATAAGCAATTCTTTTTTTAAGGGTTGCCATTCTGTGGCAAACTTTTTTATGAATAGGGCTTCGTTTGCTTCCGTATCTTCCAATTCAACTTCAAGTGCGGTTCTTGCAAGAAACATCATTTTCATGTACAGTTGAAACATCTGTTTTTTCTCGTCATCATTAAATGAGGAACTTTCTGTCATCTCCCAGAAATTGGCATCTGGCTGGAGGAGCGGTCTCAAGACATCGGTGAAAAATTCAAGTTTTTCCATCATCCTCTTGCGTATGGATTGAAGAGTCAGTTCTTTTTCCTCTATGATGGCTATGCCAAAAGCCATATCCATTTCTTCAAATGAAGGAAGGTTATGCTTTTTTTGCAGTTTTTCGTAGGTTGGATTGGTCATGGCCGGGGGGTTGTGGGCATTCCTTTTTTAAGTTTACTGAAAAACGGTGATATTGAAAAGTTCGTATAGCAAGGCTTTTAGCCTTGCCCAAAGGTTGTGAGCTACAACCTTTGTTGCTATTTCAGCCCTTCTTCCTTTAACCGTATAAGCAAGGAGTGCGTCTCCGTATTTGTTTTTGAA
>JACRKK010000008.1 GCA_016219795.1 Candidatus Woesearchaeota archaeon
AGACAAAACCATCAGAAATACCAGCATCCAACTGATAATGGACTTGATACGCATAGCTAGCTCCTAATTAACGGGTTATGGCCAGACGAGTATATAAAGGTTGCGGTGGATTCACCCAAAGTGAGTAGTGGCTTTAAAAACAGTAGGTTTATATAGTTGTATCCAACTACAACACATGTTGTACTTAATAACAAAAATGCTTACAAAGACTGATGTACGGGTACTGGAACTTTTCACTTCAAAAATAACTACTCCGCTTACCATCCGCGAAGTGTCCAAACAGATTCAGAAAGACCTCCATATAGTCCATCAGTCTATTAAAAAACTTCAAAATCAGAAATACCTCATGCGTTACCACGAAAAGCATCCTGGCCTGATTCTGAATTACAAAACACACCGGGCTGACTTCTCCTACATCGAAAGCCTTAGGGCAGAAGCATTCCTAAAAAGAAATGCGTCTATTAGGGCACATATGTATTCCATTCTTGCAAAACTCCCTACTTCATTTTACAGTTTAATTATCTTTGGCTCGTATGCGTCTGGAAAAAACACCGAACAGTCTGACATCGACCTTCTGGTGATTTTGCCTCGCTACGATGAAGCAATGGAACGAAGTCTCACAGCAATTCTCAGCATTTCTGTCAGGCCCTACCATCTGCAGATTGTAGGCGAGGAAAGTGTTCATGAAATGCTTGCCAAGCGTGAAGAACTTAACGTCATGAACGAAACCCCTAATAACCACATCATTCTTTATGGTGCAGAGCAATTTTACAAACTGTTGGGTGAGCGGGACGTTAGATGATAAACAGTTGCGGAACATTGAAAAAAAAGTACCCCAGATGTTACTGGAAAGAGAACTCTCCCAGAAAGAAGGTAACAAAAAGTTGGTTTCCTTCTACACTGAAAACGGATTGCTTTCATTACAGACTGCAAGATTGCTTGCACTGATTTCTAAAGATAACACAGTAAAAAGAAAATTGGCCACCGTCGGTCAATAGACCGACGGCATTCTCGCTTCGCTCGGGCCAATTTTCTTTAACCCTGCGCCTTCCATTAAGCCACTAGTGAAAACACTAGTGGAATGCGCAGATTCAAACGCGGAAAATTCAGTGCACCGTGCTTTGGAATTTTATGAGAAAGCAGCAGGGATAATTAGCACCAAAAGAGGTCATCTATGAAGAAAGTTAGACCACCACCGGCGCAGACGCACCGGGGGTTGACCCCGACGGGGTGGTGCGTAGGAAATTTGCGCCGCAAGTCGCGGCGGTTCATAATCTATCTACTGATAAAAACGCAACATTTATTTAGAGGAAAGTACAAAGATGGGACTTATGCTACAGGGGACATCAAGATTGGGGAAATGTGTCTGCGGCGGAGATGTCTGGTGGGAACAGATGCTTGTAGAAATAGAAGGGAGATCGTTTGGTCACCAGAGTGTGGGGGTTTGTGACGATTGCCAGGCCCGTTATCTTCAGGATCATGTGGTAGATGCCATTGAAAGACAGCTTTGATAAACCAACATTTCAGCACAAGGTACTCGCACTACTTCTCAAAATCCCTCAAGGAAAGGTAACCACTTATAAAGAGATTGCTCATGCCCTCGGGACTAGGGCGTATAGGGCAGTAGGACGGGCATTGCATACCAATAATAAACCCGATGCCTTCCCTTGCTATAAAGTGGTTGCAAGTGATGGGTTGCTTGGGGGTTATGCTAACGGTCCGGAAGAAAAGATACGTCGTCTTACAAAGGATGGCATCTTAGTAAGAAAGGGGCAAATTATTGATTTTGAAGAGTGTTGTTTTACCTTTGGGCGAGTTTAATAAGATTAATAAATGCCCCACTATCCCTCTAAGTCATGAGAATCCAAAAACTACTCATCGCTGTTGTTGTGTTACTGGTTCTTATGTTTCCGGTGTGGGGAGCAACAGGGAGTATGAGACTTCTGGCTGTTTCAGGAGAGGAAAATGCGTTGCGCGGGATGGTTGCAGACCTGTCCCTTGAAATCCAGCCGGGAAGCGGTAGGGTTTTCATAGACACATTTCCACTCACCAAACTTGATACCCAAATATCCATACGATTTGCAAAAGAGGTCGCGTGTGATTTTGTAGGGGTTGATTGTAGCAGATATGATTTTTTTTATACCATACGGGCAAATGCACCCATTATTGGCGGAGCAAGTGCCGGTAGTGCTGTCTCGGCACTGACTGCTGCAATGCTGAAAGGACTGCCCGTGAACGACACCGTTGCCGTTACAGGGACTATCAATTCTGGAGGGATTATCGGACCGGTTGGGGGTCTGACAGAAAAAATTACTGCGGCTGCAGATGATGGTGTCAAGATGGTGATCGTCCCTTCTGGGCAAATGCTCTACACCCCAAATCTTGAGGAAAATAGAAATAATAGCAGCAATGTCACCACCAACGAAACTGAAATTAATCTAACAATGTATGCGCAAGAACAGGGCATTACTATTATTGGAGCTGAATCACTGGATGATGTGGTTACTGCAATTACCGGAGTAATGGTGGACAACGGCCTGCCAAAAATAGAAAATTTGGTCATTGATCCCACCTATGCTGCGGTTATGGCAAACCTTTCAATCATGCTGTGCAATCGCTCAGAAACTATGCGGGAGGGGTTTATAGGGGCGTCGTTTACCAACGCCAGTTTGCAGAAGCACGCAGATCTTGCCCAGAATCTGACGCAGCTTGCAAAGAATGCTTCTTTTAAAGGGCAATACTACGCTGCAGCCTCATATTGCTTTGGTGCAAATACCAACTATCAGTACCTTTTCACCCTAGAGCAAAATTATTCTGCACAAGAACTGGAAATTAAGAAAGAGGAATTACTTGCAAGAATAACTGAGTTTAATGAACTGATTGAAAAAAAGGAGTTATCATCTATCACTGACCTTGAGACATATATGATTGTCAAAGAGCGTCTGGATGAGGCCGAAGATATCCTCAACAACGAACCAATAAGGGCGCGGGAACTTGCATATGCAAAAGAGCGGGTGTATAGTGCTTTTGTCTGGGGTCACTTTTTTGACACAGGGGGGAAAAAATTGTCCTTGGATGAGGATCATCTCAGAGAAAGTTGTCTGGCAAAGATTGGGGAAGCACAGGAGCGTCTGCAGTATGTTCTGTTGTATCTTCCTGGTCTGTTGGAAGATGTAGAGGCGGAGATTGCAGACGCAGGTTATGATTATAACAATAAACAATATGAGATGTGCTTGTTTCGAGCAAGTAAAGCAAAAGCACAGGCTGATGTTGTTGTAAGTTTGCTTGGAGTGAAAGAAGGAAATCTTAAGAATATGTTTACAGTAAAGAAAAAACTAGTTAAGGGAGTTATAGCACATCAGCAAGAAGAGGGTTTCTTCCCGATTCTGGGGTATAGTTATTACGAATATGCAACCAGTCTTGAAGAGGAGGATATTTCTTCTGCATTTTTATATTTGGAATATGCTCTAGAACTCAGCAAAGTTGATATTTACTTTAAGAATGGAAAACAGTCGTGGTCACCAAGACCTGAACATAAGCGGTTTGCGGGTATTTTTGTTGCCGGAGTGGTTACTGGGGTTTTGTGCTGTCTTCCTGCCTTGCGAAGAAAAAGAGAACAACAGATAAGACAAAGGAAGAAAAAATGACATCCAAATCCGGCCTTGCTATCATTTTGTCCAGGCTCCATGATTTCAGGGTGCACAATATTGCACTGGAACAATATTCCACCCCAAGTGAGATTGCCGCAGATTTGCTGTGGAATGCATACCTTCTTGGAGATATTAAAGGGAAAGTTATCCTCGATGCTGCCTGCGGTCCTGGATTCCTGGGAATTGGAGCATTAATTTTAGGCGCAAAGGGTGTGTTCTTTGTGGATATCAGTAGCGACGCTATCGGTCTTTGTAAAGAAAATTGTGAAGAGATTGCAAACACCCATTGCATTTATGGTAAGAAAGTATTTCTTCAGGAGGATATTGTAGAGTTTGGTGAGACCGTTGATACGGTCTTGCAAAACCCCCCATTTGGCGTGCAGAAGAAACACGCTGATCGGGTATTTATGGATACTGCATTGAATGTAGGGGGGGTTGTGTATACACTCCATAAAAAAGAAAGCCGTGCATTTATTGAAGCGAGGGGTAAAGAAGCTGGGTTTGTGATGACTCATCTTTGGCCGTATGTATTTTCTATTGGAGCAACGCAATCATTCCACAAAAAAGAAAGATATGTATTTGACGCTGCCTGTTTCAGGCTTAAAAAATCACTTCCTTGACAGGATCTTGATGATGGCAAATGTCTCCTGTCGTGTTTTTTGGAGAGAGTGGTTATAGATAACATAATCCGGTTTTTTGGGGGGGTGTTGAAAACGGGTGCGTTGCTGGAAATCTCGAGGGGTGTATTGACTGCACATGCGTTTTTTTATCTCTGATAGGGGGGCTTTAACAAGAATAGTGACCTCAGCAATCTTGTCAAGTCCAAGCTCATAATAAAGGGCTGCATCGATGACGTAATTACCCGGGGGATGTACCTGTTCCATGATTTTTTTCTGAAGGAGGGGGTGCATAATCTTGTTAAGGGTATGTTGAGTCTGCCGATTAAGGAATGCCAGTGCTGCCAGTTTTTTCCGGTTGATTTTTCTTCCGGTAAGAATGGTGCTCCCAAATGCTGTGCATAATTTTTTTTTATATACGCATTACGCAGTAATTTATGGCCGATAGTGTCAGCAGAGATTACCTTAAATTTTTTGGGGGGGAAAAAGGATGCAATCGTTGATTTTCCACACCCCATGATCCCCGTCACCACTACAATCAAAGAGACCACCCAGGCGGTGGCGGTATAACCCGTATTCCCTTCGCAAGAATGTTAATAAATGTGTTACCTTGCTTATGTCTGCAGAGGGTGTCCTTATTGTCTTCACAGTCACAGGTCCATACCAAAGTCCACCCTCCTTTTTCCAGACCTGCGAAGAAAGCAAAGAGGTTCTTGGTGTTTTGCCCAGATTGCAATAGCGACACTATTTCAGTGAACTGTTCGGGGATTTTAGGGAGGATTACTGCAAAGGTTGTGCCTTTTCCAAGCACACTCTTTACTGCAATAAATCCTTTGTGGAGGCTTACAATTTCCTTGACTATGGCGAGGCCAAGCCCTGTGCCCCCTTGCTTTCTTGAGGTCTTATTCTCGATTTGATAAAATTTATCAAAGATATAGGGGATCTTCTTTTTTTCCATACCTATGCCAAAATCCTTGACATAAAATAGGGTTACATGTTTAGTCACTTTTGCACCAAGGATGACGTTTTGGTTGGGGTTGCTAAATTTAATGGCATTGCTGAGGAGATTGGTGAGGACTTGCTCAATTTTGTCTTTATCAAGGCTGCAGGGAGGAAGTTTTAGGGGAGAATCAACAACAAGCAAAACCTTGTGTCGCAAAGCAAACCCAATCATACTATTATTAACTTTCTGAATGATGTCATGGGGGTCTTCGGGACGGGGGTTGAAGTTAATTTTTCCTGACTCAAGATAAGATAAATCAAGAATATCTTCAATGAGGTGTTTCAGCCTATTAGTTTCGTCATTGATAATGTGCAGGCATTTCTTGACAATGTCTGGGTTTTTTACTTTTTCCATAAGGAGTAAGGAAGTGTATCCCTTTATGCTGGTCAGTGGTGTACGCAACTCGTGAGAAACTGCACTTACAAAATCAGATTTAAGGGTGTCCAGTTCTGTTAGACGTTTGTTTTTTTCCTCGAGTTCTCTTGTTGCCCTGTAGACTTCATCCTGCAGTATTTCGTTGAACTGTTTGGTGCGTTGGTAGAGCTGGGCTTTAACAAGGGAAACTGCAATTTGATTGGCAAAGATCATAAGGGTGTCTAAGTTCCAGTCGGAAAGTGGTTTTTTGCTGTGTTTGTTATCAACCGTAATTATCCCTACCGGAAGGTCTTTTGAGAACATAGGGAAATCTGCATATTCACGGACCCCTTCCTTATCCAAAACGGTGGTGAGGTCATTTTTTTTTTCTTGGATGATGACTGGGCGCTTTTCGCTAATAGAACGGACCGCTGTTGTGCGGCGGCTGATGTTCAGACATACTTTAGAGAATATTTCTTCAGGAAAATGAGATGATTGGGCACCACAGAGTTGTTTTCTCTCCTCATCGTAGAGATAAATATGGATCCTGTCAAACCCAAGGCCCTTGAATGTGTTGATGGCTTTTGCAAGGATGTCGCGGACATTAGTCAGAATCTGAAGTTTGGTGCCGTTTTCATAGAGGGCAAGCAGTTCTTTATTACGTTTGACAAGTTGAGAGTAAAGTCGTGCATTTTCCAAGGTCAGGGCAATTTTATTGACGAGAAGAATCAGAAGCTGTGATGTCTCTGAAAAATTGTCGGGCTTATCACTTTCGAGATTGAGCACACCGATAACCCTATTTTTAAGCAAAAGAGGGATAACTATTTCCGAACGTGTGGTCTTACTTACCTGGTAATATCTGCGATCGCCAACGATATCAGGGATTACTAAGATTCTTTTTTCACGAACTGCCGTACCAGTCAATCCACGGCCATGACTAACTGCTGCATCAAACCCAAGGATTTGCATCTTGCTAATACCATAGGCGTACTTTATGGAGAACCGTTCATTTTTATCAGGGAGATGGATAGTGCCTAGTGTTGCACGAGATATTTCAATGAACTTTTGAAGCATTTTCTGGAGAAGATCCTCATAATTGAGTGTGTTTCCGATTTTTTGAGATAAATCAAGAAGGGTGGTGAGGTTTTGCTTGTCTTTTTTTATCTGCTCATAAAGTTTTGCATTTTCTATGGTGGAGGCGGCTTCTTCTGCTAATGCAATAAACAATTGGGTTTCTCCTTCGCTAAATTCTCGATGTTTTTTTGTGGAAATGGTCAATGTGCCAATGACTGTGCCGTGGATAAATAAGGGGACACCAAGAAACGATATTTTTGCGGTTGTATTTCTGTCGGGTTCTCCAAAACGGTGGTCTTTGCTGATGTCAGCAATATAGAGTGGTTTCTTTACCCGTAGGATATAAGAACTTGCGCGCATCCTCATCTCTGCCCCAGTAGAAGAAGATGATCCCTCTGGAAAATGAGAAGAGTATTGTTTTAGTCCGTTCTGATCGTTATCCTTAAGGTAAATCTCACAAGTAGTTACACGAGTAAGTTTTACTATTTTTACAATAATTAGGTTAAGGATAACTTCAAGATCCAGGGTAGAGCTAATGGTTTTGCGGATATCGTAGAGGGCTGATAGCCTCTCTACCTTTTTATGGAGTTCATGTTCTAGATGTTTGCGTTGAGATATATCGCGCCCTATGCCAAGGATACCTATAACTTCCCCTGTTTTCCGAAGAGGGGAGGTGTTAAGTTCAATAAATTTTTTCTCTCCCCGTTTTGTGATAAGAGCTATTTCGTAGCTTCGGCCTTTGATGCCCCTCAGCCGCTCTTTGAATTCTTTGGTTGTTTTTTCTAGTGATCCTTGGTCTATAAGCCCAAGCTCTATGAAGTTCCTGCCAAGAACTTCTCTTGATTTATACCCGGTTATTTCTTCTGCCTGTTTGTTAAAAAAGGTGAACCTGCCTTGTTTGTCAAGAGTGTAGACCCCGTCGTTTGCACTGTTAATTATTTGCAGAAAATTCCTGCTATCCAACAGCGCCTCATCTGTCCGAATGTTCGTTTTATTCATACCAGTCTACCCCGCCTGCCTCTGCACGGCTTCCAAAAGCTGCAAGGGGTCAAATGGTTTCATGAGGTATTCATCGGTGCCTGCCTCGTGTCCTTTTTTTTGGTCAGATGGTGTGTTTTTTGCTGTCACCATAATCACCCTGATCTTACTTGTCTTTGGGTTTTGCTTAATTTTTTTGCAGAGCTCATAGCCATCAAGTTTTGGTAACATGATGTCAAGAATGATGACTGCCGGATTTACCTCCCTGGTCAGTGTAAGACCGTCTTTTCCGTTGTCTGCAAAATACAGTTCGTAGTCCTCATTGAGTATCATGCCCTCCATCTGGGCAATATTTTCTTCGTCCTCTATAATCACTATTTTCTTTTTCATGGGATCACCTCGTTATGGCCTGGAAAGCTGCTGCCTGAGGGCAGAAGCGGTTTCTTGTCTTGGAATGGGGCATATTTCATCTCTTCCCAAAAGATAGGGGATGGACCGTTCAAGAACAGAAGTGACTTGCCTGTGTACGTTCTCCCGTGCAATAACAATGAATTCTGTGGAGGAGATTACACTTACAATACCCTTACCCTCAACCTCGTGTTCTATACATCGGAATAGAAGATTTCTTTTTCCTAGTGATGCAAGAAGGCCCGGGAGGCTGATTCTTAGGATGTAGGGTTGCTTCTTGTCGTCACTCATGGAATCAATGGTCGCCAATAATTCTTTTCGGTTTGGTAATTCTATATTATTTAAGAGGTTCTTGATCATGCCCTCCAGTTCTAGGGGGTCAAAAGGTTTGGTAAGATATTCGTCTGCGCCGCAGTCCATGCCCCTTACTTTGTCTTTGAGCTGTTGCTTTGCTGAAAGGAGGATTACTGGAATATGCGCGGTCTCTGGACTTGCCTTGATCGTTTGACAGACAGTGAATCCATCAATTCCAGGCATCATTAAATCAAGAATTACTAGCTCTGGTTGTTCGTGAAGTTTTTGCAGTGCCTGCATACCACTGTATGCCTCAAGAATGGTGTACTTTCCTGTAGGAAGGCTCCATTTGACTAAGTTGATAATATGGGGTTCATCATCAACGATAAGGATTTTTGGTTTTGTTTCCTGTTTGCGCCAGATGGTGGCCTGCGCAATATTTTGTGCGGATAGAAAGCCTTGTGCTTTCAGAATCTCAAGATATTTTGTTACCGTTATTCTGTTGTGGCTTATCTGTTTTGCAATCTGGCTTGCGGAAAGCCCGCCAGTCTCCTTTTCCAAATGAGTCATTATTTTTTTTTTGATATCTTCGCGCGATTTGGCCATCTTATTCACCACCCTGTTTTTGTGGGTGATAAAAAGGGTTGCAGTGCATTTTTCCAGAACATATGCTCACCCCCGAACTATACAGTTCTGTATAACACTAAAGTATATAAATATTTTGGTGTCGGTTTAAACGAGTATCCAAATATTTATAAAGTGGGCTCCTCACAAAAGAGGTATGGTCCTGGAAGCCCTTATAGACCCCACCAAGGCGGAGAGAAAGCAGTGGGTGATGTTTTTTATTGGTTTCTTATATTCGTCGGTTGCATTGGGGTTGGGGTATTGGGTTTTCCAGAGCAATGCTGGTCTTGTGATGGTGTTTCTTACAGTACTGGCTGTTGTCCCGTTGATGTATAACACCATCAAACTTGAAGAGATGAAAGATCTCAACATTTCTGATGAGCGGACTCTGCTCCGAGAACATGGCAAAGCACTCAGTTTTTTTATGTTTTTATTCTTTGGTATCGTTATTTCCTGTATGGTGTGGTATATTGTGCTTCCGTCCGGGGTTGTATCATCCCTTTTTTCTATCCAATCTAGTACGATTGCAGAGGTTAATGGAAAGATAACGGGCGATGTGGTTTTGGAACTAGGGTTGTTTTGGAAGATTTTCAGTAATAATTTATGGGTATTGATGTTTTGCATCGTATTTGCGTTTTTGTATGGGTTTGGGGCCATATTTATTCTGACATGGAACGCATCAGTCATTGGTGTGGCCCTTGGGAATTTTGTGCGAAGTGGTCTTGCAGAAATTGCAACAAAAGAGGGCGTAACGACGCTTGCAAATTATTTCCAAATTATCTCATTGGGTATTCTGCGTTATGCTGTCCATGGCATCCCCGAGGTCCTTGCCTATTTTGTAGGGGGTTTGGCGGGAGGTATTATTTCCGTTGCGGTTATTAAACACGATTTTGGTAGCAATAGGTTTGGGACAATCGTTACGGACTCTTTAGATTTGTTTATTATTGCATTGGGGCTCTTATTTGTTGCCGCACTTCTTGAGGTTTTTGTAACGCCCGCTCTTTTGTAGTGGGCAAAACGCTAGATTGTTTTAAGTTTTCCGGGGTGTATCTCAAACACTTCTCCTTCTTTTTTGAGGTCTTCAATTACCTGCTCAAGGTTTTCTCCTTTAACACCCGCTAGAACAGATTCAATATCAACACCTTCTCCTTTATCGTTTTTCTCTATAAATTCATAAACCAAATCGTAAGCCTGCTTTCCTTGGGGGAGGGGTTCTAGAAAAATGGGGGAGGGGATTGGCCCCCTAATCGTTGTTTGGGGGCTTGGATTGAAATCTAGTTCTTTTTTACGGATCTCAAGCCATCGCTTGTTATTTACTCTTTTGATGATTTCAGGAGCAACAAGGAAAGTGCCATTAAACTCCCTGACCCTCCCTATGACAAGGACGATGTCACCAATGGATATCTGGGTATTTTGAGGGAGCGGTTCAAAAGACCCAACGGCAATAGCGCCCGTACCATCTTCCATGATAAAACCTAAAAGCCCCTCTGGAGACTGGGGTGCTTCCCCTATCTTTACTCCCAGAATGTTAACACGAGAGACTTGTCTGCCGTCGGAGAGCACTA
>JACRKK010000063.1 GCA_016219795.1 Candidatus Woesearchaeota archaeon
AAAACTGACACCAGCAATAATCGAAGGACAAGCAACCAAGGTCTGGACATGGGGAAATTTTCTTCATACAAAATTAAAGTATCTTTAATAAGACACTACCGGTTTATCTGTTAGGACATGTCCCTAATTCCGGGGTTAATGATTACTTTATTTATACCAAAATAGTAATATTAGAGAACAATTTATATATTAGTATAAAATAAGTAACATTATGATTATCTACAATCCCCGTAACACTTCCTTTCTACAAGAGAGGTTGATATTAGCCCAAGAAATCCTGGAACAGCTACCCTGCAAATATTGTTTTATTACGGGTTCATTTCTATATGCCAAAGAGTATGGTGACATTGATGTCTTTGCCATTACCCGCTCAAAAAAAGAGATGAAAAGTTCTAACAAAAAGGTGAAAATAACCCTGATAGATTTTAATGATATGTATTCGCTTTTTTTTCATTCCGTCTCCAAAAGCTGCATAGCAAAAAGTATTCTACCCACAAAACCTCTCAAAGCAACCATTGCTGATTACTGGCACGTTATCAATGAAGCAGTTCCAACCCTCCTCAATCAAAAAACAACCTATCACAAAGATGTGCGTTTTCTTATCCTCTACACTGAATATTTCAGAACAGGAGAAGTCTTGGATACTTTCCTATTAAACCAGAAAGTAAACAGCTTTAGTGATTATAAAGGGGTTCTGGAATACATTAATGAGAATATCCCTAATGCCATAACTGCAAAGAGCAAGAGTTCTTACCTTAAGAGATTCTTTTACAGCCAGGCTGGGTATTACAAGGGCCTTCGTCAGTATGACGCCCAAAAGTTTTTATATGCTCTAGCACACTCCATAACCGGGGGTGTTTTACATGGTTGATAGTGACGAATTTATAATAGCGGAACTAAATAATTAATGAATTTTTTTCCGCTATTATATTTGCAGGACGTAACAACTTTATTAATTACTTACGTCCTGCATTATAGGAGAAGAATTGAAGGAATTATCTCCCAGAACTATCGGGTTGAGTTCTTAGGAAAAGATTTTGATAAAGTTGTGCATCTTCTGACAGAAACAAAGGTCGAGAAGATATATGGATGGATTGAAGATGTTGTAAAGGATCGGATACAACCAATTGGTGTTGGATCAAAAAAGCCATATAAACAATGGATAGTAAAAGAGCTTCTGACTTTCCGATATCCTTTCTGCATAGGGAACATTGAGTATAGAATTCTCTGCGTCAAAGTCAAAAATTCGATATATATCGAATTCCATCTTGGAGACCACAAATACTATGATAAAGTCCGAAAAGATCTTGACCTGAAGAAGAGTAGTTATTAGGGGTAATAAGAGAGAGCAAAATGGGTTACGGAAGCAGGGCTGGTTTTATTGTTGAAGCAGTTAGGGAGAAGATTTACAAGGAGAAGAAGTTGGATTCATAACCCTAATGAAAAAACTGGACTCAGCGGGATTCGCACCCGCGGCCTTTTCGTTGCGAACGAAACGCTCTACTGCTGAGCTATGAGCCCAAAGAAAATTAGACCTCATAAACATCTTCACGATGGTCAATAAATTCTAAATATACCTTCCTATTCTTTTCATCAATCTGGAAAATCAATCTATATTTTCCATAAAGCCGAGTTGAGCGTGAGGGGTGGAGGTTTCCATGAAGAATTTTGCCAACTGGAAATGGATTATCCTCAAGCCGTTTCATCTTCTTATCCAATTCATCAAGAAGTTGAGATATTTTTCTAAGTTTCTTAAGCTGCTTCTCAAATGTGACTGTAGTAATTACCTGCCAAGAGGTCATGACACTACCTCAGAATATCTTTAACCGACGTAACTGCTCTGATACGACCAAATCTTATATCATCCCTACTTTTTTTGATGCCTTCTACCGTTTCAGGATTGGTCATAACAGCAAATGTCTCCAAATATTCTGATAATTGTTCTCTCGTAATCATCTTTTCCTCAATTTGGTTAAGTTTGCTGTAAACCTGTTTTATTGTGACTGTTTCTGACATTATTATCACCTACTAATGTTTAAGACTCATTCCTTTAAATAATTATCGTAATAATGGACCGGTCGGGATTCATCCGACGTAGGAGGATGTGCCGCAAACAAAGTTTGCGAGCATGTTCAAATCCCGCTATAGCAAGTCGCATTAATTTATGGACATCTGATGCGACTTGCAATCTATCAAGTCTCGTCGGTACTCTTGGGATTATAACTCTTCCAAAAATTCCAATATTAACGAGACTTGATATAACATAACAAATGGACCGGTCGGGATTTGAACCCGAAGCCTCACCCATGCCATGGGCGCGTTATACCAGGTTTAACTACCGGCCCGCATCGTGCCAGAAGTAACGGGCTGTTTATAAAAGTTTTCCAAATCCTTAAATAGCTGCACCAGCCACCAGCCGTTATGCAGGATAAACCCCTCTGTCAGGCCGGAAAATACAGCTGCTTTGGCTGCTGTGGACGACGATTCAAAAGACGGGACGCTGTACTTGAAGACATCAAACGCAACACCCGGAACCTCAAAACAAAGGATTTTGAGGTCAACAAAAAAGAGCTCCTTCATCTCTGCCAAAGCGGTGTCTGCAAAGGCGTTGTCATTAAAGATGACAAATTTATCTGCGGCTACCATCCAGTGCAGCATAATGGCACAGACCACAGGGACCGGCTATGCGACAAGGAATACAACTGCAAGGCTTATTATTATTACCATCAGGTATGGGATGACTCCCTACGGGAAAAATTCCTTCGGTTCCTGGACCAGCAGAAAGCAAACTGGTTCGAATACTCCATAAATATGGATAATGGCAAATTTCTACAGGAGTTCCTTGCAAGAGAAGGGAGCGAGCAATTTATAAAAGAGTCACAGGAACTGCACCAGAATGAAAATACTGTACACCACGGATCTGCACGGCAATGAACTGCTGTTCCAAAGATGTCTTGAAATAGCAAGAAAAGAAAAACCAGATGTAGTTCTTATCGGCGGCGACCTTGCGCCAAAAGGCCCTTTTGGCGGCATCACAAAAAATGTGCAGGAAACCATCGACACCCAAAGACTGTTTCTTGAGAAACTAATTCATCATTTCAAAATTTTTAACAACACAAAAATCCCGCTCTGCTGCATCATGGGAAATGATGACTATCGAATAAATGAAGGCATCCTTGAGCGCGCGCATCAGGAAGGCATCATCCATTATCTGCACAACAAGGCATTCACAATCAATAACTACAATATCATCGGTTATCCCTTTGTAAACATCACGCCGTTCCGGCTCAAAGACTGGGAAAAATATGACAATCACGGCCCAAGAAACCCCTTCATCCTGCCGCTCAACCGCGGATTCCGAACCATCGAAAGCTCTGATGATGCGACCATTAAAGATGACCTGCAAAAGCTTGCAATAAAAAAAGACATGAAAAAAACGATATGGCTCATGCACGCACCCCCGTTCCTGACACCTCTGGACATGATCCACAACCATTCCCATGTAGGAAGCAAAGCCATCAGGGCATTCATAGAAGAACATCAACCACTCCTCACGCTACACGGCCACATCCACGAAGCGCCACAAGTCAGCGGAGAGTGGAAGACCACATTTGAGACAACCACCTGCATCAATCCAGGCAGCAACTACATGGAAAATCAGCTGAGGTACGTCATCATCACCATAGATAAAACCGTGAGTGCAGAACTATTTGTAGTGTAATTCTTTTATCAAAACAGGTGTTGGTTTTGGAAACGTCCGGAGATGAGTTAAGCTTTCATCTGATGTCGTTTGCAAAGTCATCAACGTACGATACCAGCCCACCATCTCCTCCCTACTGGTTCTTCCTGTTTTAGCCTCTTGAACAACAGTATCTCTATTATTCCAGACATCAGAAAACACATCCTTCACGTTTTGTTCAGATAAAGGACTACAGGTCACTGCAAGAATACCAAACGAAACATTGACTGGAATATGGTATGATTTCTCTCCAAAATCCAAAGCAATGGGATAGGTATTGAATTGAGAAACAAGTCTGGTCAGCCTATCTTGAAGTGCCTCCGGCTGCACCTCAATTGCCAGATAGAATTCGTCACCCCCATCGCGTGCTTTAATCACATCACTCTTGAATACGGATGCAATTCTACCAGAAACCGCAGTGATGACCATATCCCCAATCTCATGACCGCACCCGCTGTCAATCCCATGCATATAATTGATATCAGCATAAATCAGGCAGAATGGTACCTTTGCTTGTCTTTTCCCGCGACCCTCAGCATACAAACGGAAAGCATATTCTAATTTTCTGTGGCCAATATCTTTCCGAAAATATCCTGGAGTCATAGGGTCATACTCAACCGTCTGCCGGAGCTGCTCAACATTCATACGACTGGCAAGATGTGTGGCATATCTGCGCATCATAGTAAACTGTCCGATACTGAACTCTTCCGGACTCATGACCGTCATAATGCCATACTCTGTTCCATCTTTCCCAATCAACGGAACAATAATAGAAGAATAAGGAGCATATCCTGGTTTCGATTGTCCAAGAAGGGTTTGGATTCTCTCATCTCTAGATGACAGTCCGCAGTACCTTACCTGTTTGTTTGGGCCTATCCACAACGGCTCTTTGCTTGACAGCACAACACTCATCAGACTGCTTCCATCATGATTAAATACTCCTGCAGGATCTTCGATAAATGGATTTTTGAAAGAAAATCCTTCCAACACAGGCATCGAATCCCCATTGGATCTTACGAAGAGAGAATAGTGCGCTGCACCAACTTTTTTGGTGATGCTCTCAAGAGCTTTGGAAAGTGCTTCCGGTGTTTTTGCGTGCATAATATCCTCACTAATCTGGCAAATAGTCCGCTCCCATTCAAGGCGGCCTGATTTAATGGAATACAGAGTAGGTACTAAGTCCACATTAGGATTCTCCACTGCAGCATCAACATACCCTTGAACAAGAAACTGTTGTGACGTTGGTGATGAAGTAATAAGCACACGTGGTGTATGAGGAAACTCCATTGAAACTGCAGTAAGCAGGCCCTCTAAATCCGGTACCCCTTTCCCCTCTATGATCACTGCCTCAAGCTGGGGATAGAATGGCGCCCTTCCTCCTCGTTGCGCAAGCATCGTTACTAGTGCTGTTATCCCACTAGAAGGGTTCTGTGTTTCTACAAAATACATTTGATTACCAACACTCAGCGCCTCTAGCCTATACTTGTATGTTGGTTCCCGCTGAAAAGAGATTACTGCAAAAGAATGCCTCTGTGCACCCTCAGCTGAAGTATCTCTGCCAAATGTTGTCATAACTATATCCCAAAAGCAAAAGAATGGAAGTGTATTTAAAAAACTATCCCTGCGAATACGTCGACACGACAGATAAATTATAACGGGGCATCCTTGTTTTGTTGCAGATAAGCCTGACCGGTCCACCGAGAGACAGAGTAATCGCATCAACCGGCCCCTTCTTTTCACCATCCAGGATATATCCTTCCTGATACCCAGGCCTCAAAGTCATTTTCTGCGCACAGGTGTTTAGGGTCAAATGCTTGCTTTTTCTGTTAAAAGACGCTGCTGCAAGCCCCAGCAACACACCAGCCAGACGACCATTTGTTGACAAAATCTGGAATCCCTCCGGCTCATCAAGGGCATCATAAAGCAATGTCCCAAAGCCCACATAAGGATGGGTGCCTGCAAGGATAGCAGTATAGGGTAGGCTCTGCGTTTTGTCATCAACAGTAATCTCCATGCTGCGCGGATGCATCAACTGATGATGATAGAACGGCGTGCCCGTACATGCAGACGCAACTCCCTCCACAGTCAACTGTGCTTTTGCTCTAAGACCATGCTTACCCGTACCTTGTGCCTGCAGTGAAGCAAGAATATCATCATAGCGAGAGAATGCAGGAACGGTAAGTCCGGTTGTAAAAAGAAAGCCATGCTCCCCATTTGCCTGGAGGGTATTATATTGGATGACGTCAAACACCGCATGAGCATCCCGGCTGGTTGGATTGTGATAATGGTCTGCAAACCATTCCAATGTGCGCAGGGGCTTTTGACCACCAAAACCAGACTCATGGCTCGTCACGTTATTAGAACCACCATCAAGCACAAGAAAAAAGGGGAGTTCTCCTCCTACATCAAAACAGGCATTGACGGTTGTCTGGGTTGTCCCATCGCCCCCTGCAACAATAATCCCCTTCACGCCCTCCTGCTTAGCCTGTTGGATACGCTCCAAAAGACCACCCACATCCATCGAGATATAAAGGTCTCTATCAGGCACAAAAAGCCCAGGAAGCCTAGCGGCAAGAAGTTTGGCAATTTGTTGATCATTATCCGTCCCCCTATTCTGACCGGAGGCCGGGTTGTAAACGCATAATAGTTCTGCCATGAGGTACGGGGTGATTGACTTCTCTTTATAGAGAATTTTGATTAACCATCTATTTGTCAAAATTCTCTTAGAGGAATTTGACTAAAACTATGGGTTATTCAAATTCCTCTATAACTATTTCTTCTCAATCATCCTGCACAACAAATAACTTTAAAAACTCCCTTTCCCTCTCTCTTCCCCTCAGATCAACAGCCCTTATGGTATACATCAACAAACTCCAGGACTTAAACCCCCGCTCGGCCAAAGTGGAATCTATCGCCCTCATGCGCGACATCAAGAAAGATGTAAACTTCCCCCTTTCTCAAGAGAAGCTTAAAGACCAGCTAACGGTGTTCTTCTTCTCAAAAACCGACATAGATGCGATGGCCGCCGCACTGGAGTGCCTTCCGCAGGTTCTGATGGAACTTGCCGAGATTCTTAAAGAGAATCTCAACTGCTATGAACCAGTAAATGTCCAGCGCACTATGAACGGCCTGCAAGAGATCCCGGAACCCCTCAACAAGAACATGGACTATGCCAAGCGCATCTTTGAATGGCAGGACGAATTCGTGCCCTATGTAACTGCGCTCTTCAACGAGCTTCCCACACTCAGGACCCTTGATGAAAAGAAAGTATACGAAGAAAAGCTCAAGAATATCTTTGCCAAGATCCTCCGCCAGCGTGAAGACTTTGCATTCAAATATGCAGATATCATCAACGAAGCACAGGTGTCCCGGATTCGGAATCTGGAAGAAAGCATCAAAAATGGTTTTCTCTTCAATGTCAAGATGGACGAATATTTGCTCAAAAAAGATTTTAGTATGCGCAGCAGGCGTATCCCCACGATGGAGCTTGACAGGATTGCCCAGCTAAATAATAAAATGATGGAGATTAAACGGGGTGTCGAGCGCGCTTATGACGGCAACATGCGCATGATTCAGATGGCCATCCTCCTCTTCACTTATATTGAATGGTTGAAAGGCCAGATAAGGTAAAAAATATGGCAGCCATAAGCGTCAATTGCAAACAGTGCGGAAGACCATCCCCCTCTACAGATTTTGTGCTAGACCCCTATTATGGCATGATGGTATGCGCAGCCTGCGTCAAGGCAAGAAAACAGCAGGCAAGCATCACCCAAAGCAGGGAAAAAGCGAAAGCAGATGCAGCTGCGCACGCACTACAGGAGCAGCAAAAAGGAAAGCCTGCCGGTTGGGATGCAGAAGACGAATACCTCGAGAAAATGGGTCGATTCAGAAAAACAGAAACCGCACCCACCGGTGAAACTCAAGGAAAGGAAAAGCTCAATAAGACCTGCCACAAATGCCAGTACGCATATGTCTATAACACCGTGACCCGGTTTCCACGATCATGCCCTTACTGTGGTGCGCAAATCGTTCTTTAATCAAAACCATTATATAGTGTGTTTTTTCTCTTCGCCAGCATGGTTAATTACGAAGACCAGGTAAAGCAGCTGGAAGAAGAGCTGACAAAGACTGACTACAACAAGAGGACACAGCATCATATAGGCCTAGTCAAGGCAAAGATCGCACGCCTGCGGGAAAAAGATGAACAACGCCGTTCAGGTGGGAAAAAAGGGGAAGGCTACTCTGTCCGAAAAAGCGGCGATGCCACCGCTGTCCTCCTTGGCTTTCCATCCGTCGGTAAATCCACGCTCTTAAACGCACTCACCAACGCCAATTCTCCGGTAGGGGCATATGATTTCACCACCCTTGATGTCATCCCCGGTGTTATGGAATACCAGCACGCCAGCATCCAGGTGCTGGACGTTCCAGGAATTGTACGGGGGGCAGCATCAGGCAAAGGCAGGGGAAGAGAGGTACTTGCGGTGCTACGGAGCGCAGACCTCGTCATCATCCTCCTTGATGTCCACAAGCCAGATCACCATGCAGCCCTCCTTCAGGAAATCTACGAAGCGCACTTGCGCATCAACCAGAAACCCGCCATTGTCAAGATAAAGAAGACTATTCGTGGAGGCGTCAGGGTAGGAAGCACTGTCACCCTCCATCACATTGACGAGCAGACCATTAAGAACATCTTAAACGAATTCAAGATGTCAAATGCCGATGTGCTCATCCGGGAAGACATAACCATTGACCAATTTATTGACGTCATAGAGGGAAACAAGCACTACGTTTCGGCCATTGTTGTGGTAAACAAGATTGATTCCGCGTCTGAAGAACAAATAGCCATGGTAAAACAGCTAATCCATCCGGACATCATGATTTCCGCCAACAAGAAATCCAACATCGAAGCGCTCAAGCGGAAGATGTTTGACAAGCTTGAGTTCATCCGCCTGTATATGAAAGAGCCGGGAAAAATGGCAGACATGAAAGAGCCTATGATTGGACGAAGGGGTAACACCCTCCAGGACGTCTGCATGAAACTCCATAAAGATTTCGTGACCAAATTCAGGTATGCACGCATCTGGGGCAAAAGCGTGAAGTTTGAGGGACAGCGCATTCTGAAACTTGCGCATCGTCTTGAGGACAATGATATCATAGAACTACATATGAAATAATCAAAATAAAGAAAATAAAAATGCCCTAGAAACTACTTGTTCTTGGCTGCAAAATCCTTACTGACGACACGCCAGCATTCATGGGGGCCGGTTAATGATTTAGTTACTGCAAAAAACCTACCATCCCTATTGACTACCTTGTATGTGGTGGCCTTGAATTTCTCCTTGCTTTTCACGTCATAGAACTCCAGTTCTTGTGGCATAGTTTCACCTCAAAGGCACACTTCCCGTGCTTTTGGGGCCTTGTATCTGTTTCGGTTTATAAATATTTACCTAATACTGGCTCCGGTGAAAAAGTCTAGCTAAAATAGCCTTCAGATTGTGAAGGATGATTTTTGCGGTTACTTCCGCGTGCTGTGCGCGGAAGGTGACGCTTCGGACGTAGTCTCCGAAGCGTCGTTTAAAGCTTGAGTTGTTGTACT
>JACRKK010000002.1 GCA_016219795.1 Candidatus Woesearchaeota archaeon
CAATTCTACTGGAATTTCATGAAACCTATCAACGAAAAACTGACACCAGCAATAATCGAAGGACAAGCAACCAAAGTCTGGACATGGGGAAATTTTCTTCATACAAAATTAAAGTATCTTTAGTAAGACACTACCGAAATTATTTAAATCTCCTCAATGACTTTGAATGACCGTTAAAACATCTCCAATTGTATTCTATACACATCTGACAAATGTATAATGAACGGCTTCATATCTCCAGATTTAGACTGTCTTAACGCAATATAGTATTTCTGCTTTTCATCATTCATTATTATTACTGGAAAATATCCGTGTTTAACTAATATAAAATTTAGAAGAAGCCTTGAGACCCGTCCATTCCCGTCTGAGAATGGGTGAATATATAAAAATTGGTTATGAAAAACACTTGCTAAGATGAGGGGGTGTATCCGTTTTTTATTATCGTAATACCATTTCACTAACTCTTGTAGTCTTTCCTCAACAAATTGAGCGGGAGTTGTGTTGTCAAGCAGAGTTCCGCCAGAATCAATAATACAATTCTCTTCGTGTTTATATGTGCCTGCATTTGGGTCAATGCCTTGTTGGGTTATAAAATGAAGATGCTGGATAAATTCTATGTTTAATTCATTTGTTGTGTCAAATATATTCTCAATGGCTTTCTTCGAGTTTTCTGTTTCAAGTATGTCCTTTTTTTCTTTTTTTATTCCTTCCCAACCTTTGGTAAGCCCAGTTTTTACTTCTTCGTAGGTTAATGTGTTTCCTTCGATCTTATCTGTATTGTAAACATATCTTATTTTCCACTCATTGATTTTTCTTGTGATTTCAAATGGGTTTACAAGTTTCTTTATTTTTTCTTTGGTTAAGACATCTAGGACTGCTGTTTCAGTTAGTTCTGTGTTTGTTAGTTTGTCAAGAATGAAGTCCTTCTGTCCTAAGTAATGCTGCATATTAAGTTTTGCTAATTCTTGCTGTTTTTCATCTATTAAATGCGTTTGTGTTGCAGTAAAGGCTGAATAAGCCTTTATAATGGAATGCTTGAATTCCTCCTCATCAAATTGAAGGAAGATGTTAAAGAACTCGAGTAGTCTTTTTACTGGTTCTTCCCATGAACGTATGAAATAAAAAGTAGTATTCCCCTCAGTGGTTGTATAGATAATCTTTGTTTTTTTTGCTATTTCTTTTACTTTCTTGAGGTTATGGTAGGGTAAATCTGTTGCTCTAAGCATGGGTTCAATACTAAATTTCTGAAGTATGTTCTTTGTGTGGATGCTTAGCAGCAATTCAACACTGGCAGGATATAGTCTTTGAAGAAACTTGATAATCTTGACTTTTTCTGAATTTTCATTTAGGATATAGGTACCTCGTTCCTTCTTAAAAAGAGACCCTTCTTTTTGCAGTTCTTCAATATACCTGTAAACCCCTTCTTTAAACTTCAAATTAATCAAAGCAGCCATTTCATCTGGATAAAACTCGGATTTGTTAGTTTTACAGATTCGTATTAACAAAATTGTTTGTTTATTCATTTTTGTTGTATGTTTGTGTTAGTTATTTATAAAGGTATCGCTCTTGTTTAGGTATATTAATAAAAAAATGAGTAGGAACTTAAACTAATTACTAAACAGCATTTACCGCCTCGTTCACTCCCCATCTCCTCTTTTAGATGCTGTCGACTACCAGAAATCTCATAACTCTTTATCTCCATAACTCCCAACCACTTTCCCCGTAATACTCCTCAGCATATGCCCAGAGATCTCCAGACCGTAGAACTTCTTAAGTTCAAGGCGGCCCTTGACACCCACAATCAAAGGATACGTCCCAAACTGCCTGCAGAACGTGGTGTTGCCGTCATACATCTCCGCATAGCACTCTTTCATGACCGTGCCTTTGGGAACAACACGTTGTAGCATGGGAAAATCAATGTTCTGGCGGATGTCATTTCTCCACTTCCAGTACCAGCGCCTGTTTTTCTTCAGCCATTTATCCCCGCCTTCGGCGTGCAGAGAAGTGCCCTCAAAGATGGCCACCTGGCGAATATTAATCCTGCGCAGCATCAGGCTGTCATCATACATTTTCTTCAACCACTTCATGTTCTCCTCATGCGTCTTCTTTGTCTCTCCGCGCAGACCAAAAATGATGTTGATGCCGGGCAAAAATGCTGGCATCCCATTATCCCCTCTCACAGAACCATATTTGTTGATAATCTGCACAGCCTTGTAAGCAATCTCTGGGATAGTGTTGAGGGTATTCTCTTTCACCACCACTTTATCAAAACTCTCCACCCCATGCGCTGCAATGTTTCCTGCTGTGCAGCATTCTACAATAGCTTTGGTGATTTCATGGTCTTTGTCTCGCACTACTTTCACAGGATTCACATTATCAATATGCAGCACCTTGATCCCAGGGCACTGCCGTCGTATTTCCTTTAACAGCTCAATGACCCGAGGATAAGTGTAAAAACAGGTCTGTTTTCCAAGCCGGAAAAAGCGTGCGCCCAGGTCATAAAAGGTCTTGATCTCCAAAAGAACATCTTCCATGTCCCGAAACAACACCCTGCTTTTTAGGGGTTCGGTACAGAAACTGCATTTTCCGATATCACACCCTTTCCCTGTCTCAATCTCAATCATGCGGTGGTCAGGAATCTGCTTGAGAATTGCAGCACCTTTCGGGGCGTATCCCTTCACCTTTTCATAGGGGACATTAAACAGCTGGTAATCTACTTTGTCAAACATGCTAAGGTCTTCTTTCTCATAAAATTTGCCGCCAAACATCTGCGTGCCCATGACTGCAGGCCCCGTCAGGATCTTCTTGCATCGCAAGCCTCGTAGTAAGGGGATGATTTCATGTAGTGTTCCTGGGTAGGCTGTGAGGTACTTGCCAGGCACATGAACGCCAAGGATGATAATCAGGATATCTGTCTCTTCAAGAATTTGCTGTACTTTTGGCGAATTAACCGTTAGGTTGTAGGTGCCAATATCTGTTTTTTCAGAGACTCTTGGAACTTTGACTATGCCACCCCTCTTAAACGCAAGGCGCAGGTCGTCTATAGTGAGGTAATGGGGTGTCTCATCAAGTGAGCCTGCAATGTAGCGGGGGTACGTGCCGAGGTACGGAGGCACGCCAAGGCCAGAGGCCTCATCGGTGTAGCAGTCAAGGATGGTAGTAGTCATGGAGCCAGAGGTGAAGCATGACAATAAAAAACTATTGGTGACAGACTAAAATCCACAACATTTTTATAGTATCGTATACCCGACAATTCTAAGGTGAAAAAATGACAAAAACCATCAATCAACGAGCAGTAGAACACAATATTGACCCTCTTTTTGCAGAACGCTGGTCACCAAGAGCCATGAACGGTGATTTCATCACTGACGAACAGCTTTCTACACTCTTTGAAGCAGCTCGCTGGGCACCGTCTTCCTATAACGAGCAGCCATGGAGATTCCTCTACGCCAAAAGAGGGACAAAAAACTGGGACACGTTTTTTGGCCTGATGGGGGAATTTAATCAATCATGGACAAACAACGCAGCAGTTCTTGTAGTTATTGTTTCCAAAAAGACCTTCACCCATAACACAAGCCAGAATGTCGTGCATTCGTTTGACGCAGGCGCAGCCTGGGAAAATCTTGCACTGCAAGCAACCCGCATGGGTCTTGTCACCCATGGGATGGCAGGTTTTGATTATGAAAAAGCACGCAAGGAACTAAAGGTGCCAGAAGACTTCACCATCGATGCCATGGTCGCCATAGGAAAACATGGTAAGAAGGACATGCTTCCCAAAGAGATGCAGGAACGGGAATTCCCCTCTGACCGCAAGAAGGTCAGTGAGATTGCCTGGGAAGGAGGATTCAAGTGATACCCTTGGTTAGAAATATTTAAAAGTGGAATTCCATTTCCCTGCCTGTTATGAATATACAATACTCTGTTCTTGAGGCCTATACGGCTGGCAATACAGCAGGTATTCCTGAAGGTACTCCTCTAAGGGTTGGATTGACATTACAGCCAAAAGAAGTGCGTACAACACTGACTGCAATTGTCATGATGGGCTATGAACTTGCACGTTACTATAAAAAAGCAGGTCAGGGCGGTCTTGCGGTTCTAAATAGCAAAAATAGAGCGACGTTGCCTGTAGGTGAAGCTTTAGAGTCTCTTCAGTATGATACCCCGGACCCCAGAAATTTTTTGCAGAGACTAATCGGAGTACCAGATGAAAGAATTCCAGTGGGTGCATATGCTGAATATATAGACGGATGGGCAGTTAAAATAGACATCCGCAAGTCTGAGGTGGATGGAAACCAATACGTCCTAAATGCAGTCCCATTTGCAGAACAGAATCCAAGTGTTGCTGAATTGTTAAAATTTGTAGGGAATAAAGTCAATTTTGTTGAGACTGAATTAGGTAAAGCATCGTGGGTATATAAAATAGTTAGTCATTTCCAGCTCTCAAGGCCAAAGCAAACGGGAAACCCTTCCTAAAGTTTTAAATCATAAAGTATATAAATCCTCAAAATCTCAGAGTATTGCGGGGTGAATATCTATGAAAATTTTTGTAGACACAGCAAATATTGAGGAGATTAAAACAGCGTTCTCATATGGTATTGTTGATGGCTTAACAACAAATCCTTCGTTAATTAAGCAGGCAAGCCAGCTTTTTAAGCAGCCCATGGAAGCCTACATTAACAGCATCCTTATAACAGCAGGCAAAGCACCGGTAAGCCTTGAAGTCAAAGGTGGCAACGCTAATGATATGATCAAACAAGGCCTTAATCTCTACAAGCACTTCTCAACCAAAGCTAACCTGGTGGTCATCAAAATCCCTTTCAACCCCACAGTTGATGAGAAAAAGCCCCAACACTTTGAAGGGCTTAAAGCAATCAAGGAACTAGCAGGCAGAGGAATCCCCGTCAATGTAACACTTATATTTACACCAGAGCAAGCCATGCTTGCAGCAAAAGCAGGTGCTGCCTACGTCAGCCCCTTTGTAGGCAGGATAGATGACAAATTAAGAACTGATGCGGGGATGAAATTTGACAAGGCAGGCTATTATCCCCTGGATGGTATGGAACAGGGAGGCAGACTTCTTGAGGATAATGGTATTGTATCCGGCGTGGATCTCATCGAGCAGATTGTCTACATCTTTGATAGCTTTGCATTCACCACAGAAGTGCTGGCAGCATCTATACGGAATGCACGCCAGGCGCGGGAAGTGGCACTTGCAGGCGCAGATGTAGCAACTATACCCTTCAATGTGCTGACAGAGATGACCCAGCATCCTAAATCTCTGGAAGGTATGAAGGCATTTCTTGCAGATACCGTCAAAGACTATGAGGTGCTTATGTAATGGCAACGCAGACAACCGAGGTTGGATTGGTAGGTTTAGGCAGGATGGGGCTTAATATGGTCAGTCGACTTCTTCATGGCAAAAAAACGAGAGTAGTTGCTTTTGATCTCTTGGCAGATGCAGTGAAGCAGGCAGTGTTGAAGGGTGTAATAGGTGCTCCTTCAGCAGAAAAACTGGTGGGCATGTTAAAACAGAAAAGAAGAGTGGTCTGGCTGATGCTTCCTTCAGGAGAAATTACCGAGTCAACATTCCAAAAGATGCTGACGCTTCTTAAACAAAATGATATTCTTATTGACGGCGGCAATTCCAATTTCCATGATACTATTAGAAGGCACAAAGAGGCGAAAGCCAAAGGCATCCATATGCTGGATGTTGGTGTCAGCGGTGGTGTTGTTGCTGCAGAACGTGGCTATGCCATGATGGCTGGCGGAAGCAAAGAAGCATTCATTTTCTGCAAGCCACTGTTTGATGCCATGTGCCAAATGGGTGGTTGTGCCCACATCAGCAAAGAGGGCGGTTCTGGCCACTATGTCAAGATGGTGCATAATGCAATAGAATATGGCATGATGCAGTCCATAGCAGAAGGATTTGACCTTCTGCACAAAGGTAGGTTTAAAAATCTTGAACTTGAAAAAATCGCCCACCTCTGGAATCATGGCACCATTGTGACTTCATTTCTCATGGAAATGACTGAAAATGCACTCAAAAAAAGCCCCACACTTGATTACTTTGAGCCCTATGTGGAAGACAATGGTGAAGGCAGATGGGCATCCATTGAAGCAATGGAGCATCAGGTGCCGTTTGTCAGTAATACCTATGCGCTGCATGCTCGCTACCTTTCCAGAGACAAGGATTCTCTCGCCTTTAAGATGCTTGCTGCGATGAGAAATGAGTTTGGCGGTCATGCCATAAAAACATCAGCCAAGAAGCGATAGCCATGGATTTTACGGTACGATACCACAGCCGGGCACCCAGAAGAAGCAAGGGGTCCATAGTTCTTGGTGCAGACATAGGGGGGACCCATACCAACATTGCAATTGCCAGGGTTGAACAACAATCGGTTCGCCTGCTCTTCTCCTGTCATTTCAAGAGCAAAAATATTCCAGGAATAGAGGGGGCAATCTCTACAACTTTGGGCATTGCAGCAAAAAAATATGCAATTCATCCAACAAGGGGATGCATTGCAGCAGCAGGTGTTGTTGCAGATAACCATGATTTCTGCAGGATAACAAATCTTCCCTGGAATGCTGACGCAAGAGAGTTGAGCAAAAAAACAAAACTTAAGCAAGTGGTAATTATCAATGATTTTGAGGCGCTGGGCTATGCACTAAATCTTTCTAAAACATCTGAGCGTGTCATTTGCATTAAGCAGGGGAAACGGGTCCAGTATGCAACAAAAGCGATTCTTGGAGCTGGGACAGGACTTGGAAAAACCATTGTTCCTTATCAGAAGGCATCAGGCCTTTATGTCCCTCTGCCAAGTGAAGGAGGCCACGCAGATCTGCCGCTCTTCAATCCCATAGACCAGCAACTTGCAGGGTTCCTCAAACAGCAATACAATCTGGACCGAGTTAGCTACACCGATGTGCTTTCTGGTAGTGGCATTGAGCACCTTTATGCCTTTGTCAAAACAATGCCTGATTTTTCTCCCATCCGGTTTACTGACACTATAGACCACAGCGATGAAAAGCCAGCACGCATTGCAGAGTACAAAACAAAGGATACTGCCTGCAGATTAGTCTTCAAACTCTTTGCAGCATACTATGGCCGGTGCGCGAAGAATCTTGCCCTTGATACGCTCTGTTTTGGGGGCCTTTACATTGCAGGAGGCATTGCTATAAAAAACAAAGGAATCTTTAAAAGTAGTCAGTTCATGCATGAGTTTAATGCATCAGATAAAATGCAGGACGTGCTACACCGCATCCCCATCTATCTTCTGACAGATTATGATATCAGCATGCTTGGGGCGTGTTACGCTGCCTCAAAGCACGTATCTACACCATGAAACACTACGTCGTTACCCCGGCGCAGTTTGACCTGACTGCAATAAAGATTATAAAGAGAATAGTAATGAAAATGGCAAAAATCCAAAAGCAGATGGTCTTTGCCATTCCCGGTGGGAGAAGTGTGCAGGGCATTCTTGCGTCTCTTGCCAAGGAGAAGGGTATACCCTGGAAAAAAATCCACTTCTTTTTTGTTGATGAACGGCTTGTTCCGCTGCAAAGTATAGAGAGGAATGCTGCACAGGCATACGCTTTGCTTTTGGATCCTCTCTTAAAGAAGGGCATGCTGACAGAAAAGCAGATCCACCCTTTTGTGATGGATGCCAAGAAACCAATATATGGTGTTGCAGCTTACACTACAACCCTTAAGCACTATGGTGGGTGCTTCGATCTTGTGCTTCTGGGTGTGGGAGAAGATGGGCATATAGCCTCCTTGTTTCCCCATCATCCCTCTATAGTTAACAGAGAGAAGGGGTACATTCTTGTGAAAGATGCTCCTAAGCAACCGTGCTGCAGGGTAAGCGCAAGCCCTGCACTTCTGCAACAGGCAGGCAGTGCGGTCCTTCTCTTCAAAGGACAGGAAAAAGAGAACGCTTATAAACTCTTTAGAGATAAAGAAACTTCCGTAAAAGAATGCCCGGCAAAACTGGTACAGGACATAGCGGATGTGCATGTTATCTGTGATTTTGGAGGATAGATTGATGGATACTAATAAGAGTAATAACAAACCGCTGGAACCACACTCGTTTCTTATTTTTGGAGCGACAGGGGATCTTGCTAAGCGCAAACTAATACCTGCGTTGTACCGGCTCTTTGAAAAAAAGGTGCTGCACAAAAAAATACCCGTAATTTGCATTGCAAGAAGCAACCTCTCGAGGGATAATTATATTAAGCATCTTGAAATAGCGGTGCACTTGCCTTCGGCAAAGAAAGAAGTTCTTGACGATTTTCTTAAGCAGGTTTACTACGTGCCCTATGATTTTTCAGATGCACCCCCTCACCTTGCAGAAGCTATCCACAGTATCGCCAAAAAACACGATTGTGGAGAGCAGATGGCATGTTACCTTGCCTTACCCCCATCATTGTTTGAAGAAACCGCAAGGCTTCTACGCTCAAGCGGGATCCTCAGAGGCAAGGGCTGGCATCGTGTGGTTTTTGAGAAGCCATTTGGATTTGATCGTGCTTCTGCACAGAAGCTCAATGACAATATCTCCACCCTCTTTAAGGAGCGAGATATTTATAGAATAGATCATTATCTGGGCAAAGAACTTATTCAGAACATCCTTGTGTTTCGGTTTGCTAACGCCATTTTTGAGGAGACCTGGAATGCACAGTTCATTGACCATGTGCAGATCACTGTTGCGGAGACGAATGGGATTGGACTGCGGGGTAATTATTACGATGCTTCCGGTGCTATACGGGATATGTTGCAGAACCATCTTTTGCAGATGCTTGTCCTTACCGCCATGGAAGAGCCGACATCCTTTGATGCTGAGGCAATACATAATGAGAAGATAAAAGTCCTTTCTGCATTAAAACCGCTGCATAAAGAGGATGTGGTGCTTGGACAGTATGCTAAAGGAAGCATTGATGGAAAGCAAGTTCCAGGTTATCATGAAGAGCCAAGGATAGGCACGCATTCTTCTACAGAAACATTTGTGGCTGTAAAGGCGATGATAAACACCCCCCGCTGGAAGGGGGTGCCTTTTTATCTCCGAACAGGAAAACGGCTTGCCAAGAAGACTGCACAGATCTGCCTCGCCTATAAGGATGTTTCCTGCCATCTCTTTTCGAGGGATAAGGTGTGCATCCCCATGCCCAATTATCTGATTATCCGCGTGCAGCCTGACGAAGGGATTGCCATACGCTTCAACGCCAAATACCCAGGACCTGCTCTGAATCTCTTTCCCGTCACCATGGATTTCTGTCACCATTGTCTTTTTGGCATCAATACGCCAGAGGCGTATGAGCTTCTTCTCCAGCAGGTCATGCAGGGAGATAAAACCCTCTTTACCCGATGGGATATGACGGAAGCCAGCTGGAGGTATGTGGAACCGCTCCTTAAACAACGACCAGATTTCCCCTTGCAGATGTATCCGTCGGGAAGCAACGGTCCAAAAGAATCCCTAAAACTGATTGAGCAGGATGGCAGATCTTGGCTTGCAGATTAACAAGAGGAAACATTTTTATCCTTGCACTGCTCTCTCTCATCATTATCCTTACCGGCTGTAAGCCCAGTCCAGGAGGTGGTTTCTATGGAATTGAATAGTCCGGCATTTGCCCATAATACTCTGATTCCTACGCGTTTTACCTGTCAAGGAGAGGATATGAATCCACCTCTTGAAATAACTAATCTCCCAACGGGCACCAAGAGCCTTGTGCTTATTGTTGATGACCCGGATGCTCCAGGCGGCAATTGGGATCACTGGGTAGTCTGGAACATTCCCCCCACTACTACCCTAGAAGAAGATGAGGTTCCCGAAGGAGCTGTAGAAGGTATAAATGATTTTGGAAAGCATACCTATGGTGGCCCATGCCCCCCTAAAGGAACTCACCGCTATTTTTTCAAGCTGTTTGCGCTCGATACGATACTTGCGCTTCCCGAGGCTTCAGGCAAGCAGGAAGTACTTGCAGCCATGCAGGGCCACATCCTTGCAGACGCTACGCTGGTGGGATTGTACCATCTAAGATGATTAAGAGGATTAACTCCTTTTAATATCAGAAGACACTGGCTCCGGAGAAGACGTTTTTGCTGCTACTTGCACTGCTTGCTTTGATTTGCTTCTTTTAAGGTGGGTGTTGAAGAACGCATCAATATCAATGAACCGGTTCTGCTCCTCTTGTACCTGTTTTCGTTTTGCCTCTTTTTCTTTGAATGCAGTAATATCTTCAATCTTCTTTCCAATGACTTTGGTGATGTCGTGGGTGAACTCTTCTAGAAGCACTGAAACGTGCTGCTCATTGAGGTATGAAGGATTAATGACGTAATCGGCCTGGGCGTTATAGAGCTCAAGTGCTTCTTTCATGTTCTTTGCTGTGACAATGACAATGGCTTTTTGGTTGGCGTGTTTAATCTGCTTGATGAGCTGTTTGTTATCTTCTGCGTCGATGATGCTTGAGACCGCAAGTTCAACGTTTGCAAGGTTTAACGCCTCAAAAAATTCAGGATTGTGGATGGAATTGTAAATGTAAGGGATATTTTCCCTCTTTAGAAGTTCAATGGAGACAGGATCCTGTTCAATGACTACTATTTTCTTACCCATCTGGCGCAGCTTGGCAAAAAGTTCCTGGCCAAGATCATAATAACCAAAGAATAAGATATTGCAGCCCGGATCTACCGTCTCCTGGACCTGTTCTTTCGTCTTGAACCATTTCTCCGTGTAGAGGAGAAGTTTCTGGCAGCGGTTGTAGATGCGTTTGTCGTATTTGATATAATAGGAAGAGAGAATCATGGTGACTATGACTGAGATTACAGCAATGGAACTAATGACTCCCGAGATGTTCTTTGCAAAAACGCCTGCAGCAACGATGATGATTCCAAACTCGCTGAGTTGCGAAAGATAAAGCCCTGAAAGAAATGCTGTCTTCATGTCATAGCCGCGCATTCTTAGGGTGATGTAGATGGCCAGGGGTTTTAGGAGCATGGAAAGAGCAATGAAGATGACTACAAATATCAGGTGCATCACATTAAGATGGAGGTCCATCTGGAAACCTAGGCCAACGAAGAAAAGCATGTTGAAGAAAATGATGATGGGCCGCAAGCGGACAGCAATATCGTTTTTGTAGATGGTGTTGGCAAGGGTTATGCCCCCTATAAACGCACCAATGGTTGTGGAGTAGCCAAGATATGGCGAAATAACGACAAAGAAGAAGCACACGCCAATGCTGGTGATGAAGAGAAGCTCCGGATATCTGCTGGCAAATTTGAGTATGTGGTTTAAGATGTATTTGGCAAGGACAAATGCAATCAGGATAAGGAGCAATCCTTTGAAGGGTGCAGTAAGGATTGCGATAAAGGATGTTTCTTGCAGGACGCTGAGGATGCTTAAGGCAAGGATGGCAATAATGTCCTGCACGATAAGGGTGCCTAAGATGATTTTTCCATGAAGCGTTGATGTTTCTTTTTTGTCTTCAAGCCATTTAGCAACCAGGAGCGTGCTTGAGAACATGAAGAGGATGCCGATGTACACTGATTCCATGATGGTGAAGCCAAAGAGTTTGCCAACCCAAAGAGGAATCAGAAAAAAGACGAGAGACTGCAAGACTAAGGAGTAAAAAATGTCTTTTCCGAGATATTTAAGGCTTTTGAGATCAAATTCAAGTCCAATAAGAAAGAGCAGGAAGGTAATGCCCAGTTCAGACATGGTCTGGATAGTCTCGCTCTGCACTTTATAGTACGCACCAAATGTTGCGAACAAGAGCCCGGCCAAGACATACCCCATGATGATAGGCTGCTTGAAGTATTTGATGAGAAAGGAAATAGCTACGATGACTAACAGCAAAATTCCAAATTGTTCCATGAAGCCTAGCATGTTTTCGTCCGTATATTTTTATGTATACTAATATACATAAGTAACCCTTATTTAAATAGTTTGCTGTGGAAGACGGATTTGCGACGCAGATTCGTAAAACATAATCTTTAAAAGGTAGCCACTTTTCTCCAAGTGTGCGCCCCGTTGGTGTAGTCCGGCCAATCATCTCGGATTTTCGATCCGAGGACTCGGGTTCAAATCCCGGACGGGGCATGTTTATTCTATTTCATGGGATTTGAACATGCACCCCAACTTCGTTGGTGGCAACTCTTCGTCGTATCTCCTCAGAGTAATCCCGGACGGGGCATGTTCTATTTTAGTTCTTCGTGAGGTTTCACAAAGTGAATACCTTATTTACAGGCACTCCCAGGTGGTGCTCCACCTGAATGTTACCCCCATAACATAAAGTTTTTATACGCCGGAATGTTCTCAAGCCTTAAGGAGGCATCACTATGATAATCATGAAATTTGGAGGCAGTTCGCTTGCAACAGGCGAGCGCGTCAGGGAAGTGGCATCTATTATCCAGGCACACCTTGCAGAGAAACCAATTATTGTTCTATCTGCTATGGGAAAGACCACCGATCATCTTATTGAAGCAGGGAAACAGGCACTTGCAGGTAACATTGACGGCAAAGCGGTTGCGGAACTGCACAGAAACGCAGCACATGACCTTGGGCTCCATATTCCCGAAGTAGATGGGCTCCTGCATGAATTGGAAGAACTATTAGTGGGCATCCGCATGATAAAGGAGCTTAGCCCAAAGACCATGGATTATCTGGTAAGCTTTGGTGAGCGGCTCTCGGTAAGGATAATGGCATCCTATTGCAACAGCATTGGCATGAAGTCACGCTTCTTCGACGCATGGGATGTAGGCATACAGACGGACAACCATTTTATGGATGCGGAAGTATTGCCAGCAACATATGCCACTATTGCTTCATCCCTATATGAAGTCACTACCTCTTATCCGTACACACCTTTCATCACCGGCTTTCTTGGCAAAGACAAAGAAGGGAACATCACTACCTTAGGACGTGGAGGAAGTGACCTTACCGCTGCGATTGTGGGTGCTGCTCTCCAGGTCAAGGAAATCCAGGTCTGGAAAAATGTCGATGGCCTCCTTTCTGCAGACCCGCGTCTCTGCCCAAAGGCCATACCTGTACCTCTGCTTTCGCTTGAAGAAGCATCTGAACTGGCCTATTTTGGGGCAAAGATCCTTCATCCCCGCTCCATAATTCCTGCTATGCAAAAGAATATTCCTGTGCGTGTCAAGAACTCCTACAATCCAAACCACCCAGGAACAGTCATCCAGAATAACGCACTGCCTCCGGCATTGGTGCGAGCAATGACTATGAAACAGAATATCACGCTGGTGGACATCACCTCCACTCGGATGCTTGGCCAACATGGCTTCCTGGCCAAGGTGTTTGATCTGTTTGGTGTATATGAAGTATCCGTGGATATGGTAGCAACCAGTGAGGTCAGCATCTCCCTTACTATTGATAGTAATGAGGAAAACCTAGACCGGCTGGTTCCCAAATTACAGGAATTTGCTGTAGTCCATATCAACCATCAAAAAAGTATTATCAGCCTCATTGGAAATATCCAAAAATCGTCAGAGATCCTTGCAACGGCATTTGCAACCATGACAGAAAAACATATCAATGTGGAGATGATGTCCCAGGGAGCATCCAAAGTAAACATCAGTTTTATCGTTGACGATGCGCAGGCAGAGCCTGCACTAAAAGCATTGCATCACGCTTTTTTTGAGGTGAAAGCATGAAAATAGCACTTATAGGATACGGAAAAATGGGAAAGATGATCGAACAGATTGCGATACAGCGTGGGCACATGATTGTGGCAAAAATTGATCCCCAGGCGCCAGAAGCGACGGGAACTGACATCACGCCCCAGACCCTTGGAGATGCAGATGTCTGTATTGATTTTACGCACCCTGCTGCGCTGGTTGAAAATGTCAGAAAAATTGCAGGGGTAGGTAAACCTGTGGTTGTAGGCACCACGGGCTGGTACAAACAGCTCTCTGAGGTGCAAACGATTGTTGCCCAGCAGAACATAGGTTTCATCTATGCCTCCAACTTTTCCTTGGGGATGAACATCTTCACTAGGCTTGCAGATTATGCTGCAGCATTTATAGACAAATGCCCCCAGTACGATGTTGCAGGACTTGAGTTGCACCACAACAAGAAAGCAGACAGCCCTTCAGGAACAGCAAAAGCCCTTGCAGAAACCCTCAAAAAGAATATTGCGCGAAAAAAAGTTATAGTCTACGATATGGTGGACAGGCAAATAAAACAAGAAGAATTGCATTTTGCAAGTGTCAGAATAGGAAACATCCCAGGTACACACACACTTATCTTTGATTCAGCTGCGGACACCATTGAACTGACGCACACAGCACGAAGCAGAGAAGGATTTGCTCTTGGCGCAGTCATGGCGGCAGAATGGTTGCCCGGTAAAAAAGGATTTTATACCATTGATGATTTTATGAACAATCTGTTGGAGGGATTCTGATGGAATTTAGCGGCACCTACACGGCACTGGTTACCCCCTTTTTGTCATCAGGGGATGTGGATTATGAAGGATTGAGGAACAACATCCGTTTTCAGATAGCGGAAGGAATAACCGGCATTGTACCCTTGGGAACTACAGGCGAAACCCCAACGCTCTCCGAATATGAGCAAGAAGAGATTATCAAGATTGCAGTAGGGGAGGGAAAAGGTAAAGTGAAGGTCATGGTGGGTACAGGCAGCAACTCCACTCACCACACCATTGAGAACACCAAGCGCGCAAAAAAGCTTGGCGCAGACATGGCACTCATCGTAACGCCTTATTACAACAAACCGACGCAGGAAGGCATCTTCCAGCATTTTAAGGCAGTCACTGAGGCAGTTGACATCCCTGTGGTTGTCTATAACATCCAGGGGAGGACAGGAATCAATATTGAAACTGCGACCCTTAAACGCATTGCTTCCTTGAAAAATATCATTGGCGTTAAAGAAGCGTCAGGCAACATCAACCAAATGGGGGATGTTATTGCAGAAATCCAGGATAAATCTCAAGGCAAATTTTCTGTCTTAAGCGGAGATGATGGTATCACTGTTCCCATGATGGCTCTGGGAGGCAGGGGCGTTGTTTCTGTCGTAAGTAACCTCCTTCCAGGAAAAGTTGTAAGAATGGTGAACGCTGCTCTCTCTGGAAATGTTGCAGAAGCAAAAAAACTGCATTATGAGATGCTTCCACTCTTCAAAGGCGCATTTATCGAGACCAATCCCATACCCGTCAAAGCAGCGATGGATATGTGCGGCATGCCTGCAGGAACATGCAGACTGCCCTTATGTGCAATGCAGCCTGAAAACCGGGAAAAACTGAAGAAGATTCTGGGCCAGATGGGTGTCTTGCCATGAAACAACAGCAGCTGCATGTTGGGATCCTGGGTGCAACAGGCATGGTGGGGCAACAGTATATCCACCTTTTAGAAAACCACCCCTGGTTTACCGTAACCTTTCTTGCCGCAAGTGAGCGCTCTGCAGGAAAGACCTTTGCAGATGCTGTTGCAGGACGATGGCATGCGCAGGGGGACATGCCCCAAAAGATACGAAATATGAGGGTGCACACCGTAGATGATATCAGAGCTGCAAAAGAGTCCTGCTCCTTTGTTTTTTCAGCACTGGACTCTGAGATAGCAAAAATATATGAAAGCCAGTATGCAAGAGCAGGCATTCCTGTGGTCTCCAATGCATCTGCTCACCGACAAGATCCAGATGTACCTATGTTAATTCCGGAAATTAACGCAGACCATATAGCAATCATTCCGCTACAGCAGAGGCAGCGGGGATGGAATAAAGGATTTATTGCGGTCAAGCCAAACTGCTCATTGCAGTCCTACCTAACTCCACTCTATGCACTTCACCAAAAATACAGGGTAAAGCAGGTCATCGTAAGCACTATGCAGGCAGTGAGCGGTGCTGGGCATCCTGGCGTTGCTTCACTTGACATCATAGATAATGTGGTTCCCTTCATCAATGGGGAAGAGGAAAAAACAGAACAGGAGCCCCTAAAGATATGGGGACAGATTGAAGGAAACGCCATTATTCCCTCGCAAGGGATATGTATTGCAGCTCATTGCAACCGCGTCCCCACACTTAACGGCCATCTGGCATGCGTATCTGTTTCTTTTGCAAACAAGCCAACAAAAGAGGAGATTATTTCCGCATGGAAATCGTTTAGGGGCATGCCACAGGAATTGAAGCTGCCCATGGCACCAGAACACCCCATTATCTATAGAGATGAGCCAGACAGGCCTCAGGTCAGGCTGGATCGCGATGCAGACAAAGGTATGGCAACAACCGTAGGAAGACTGCGGGAATGTCCTGTCCTTGACTGGCGTTTTGTCGGCCTGTCCCATAATACCATAAGAGGAGCAGCTGGCGGCGGCATCTTGAACGCTGAACTCCTGGTTGCCAAGGGGTTTATCCTATGAGTATAAACAGCACAAAACCTCTTCCCTTTACAAAGAAGCAGATAGGAGAGATTGTAAAAAATTATCCCACACCGTTTTATATCTATGATGAAGAGGGCATGCTCAAGAATGTGCGCAAATTCCTCAAAGCTTTTTCCATCTTGCCAGGATTTAAAGAATATTTTGCTGTTAAGGCAACACCCAACCCCTTTATCATGAAACTATTAAAAAAAGAAGGGCTTGGTGCTGACTGCAGCTCTTTTCCAGAACTCTTGCTTGCTCAATGCGTAGGGATTACAGGAGAGGATGTGATGTTCACCTCGAACGATACGCCAGCGCGTGAATACATTAAGGCAAAAGAGATGGGTGCCATCATCAATGTAGATGATATTTCCCACCTTGCTTTCCTTGAAAAAAACGCAGGTCTTCCTGACCTTATCTGTTTTCGCTACAATCCAGGACCTTTGCGTGGGGGAAATATCATTATCGGAGACCCCAAAGAAGCAAAATATGGTTTTACCAAGGAGCAGCTGTTTGAGGGGTACGCTCTCTGCAAAAAAAAGGGCGTGAAGCGTTTTGGACTGCATACCATGATAGTTTCCAATGAACTTCAAATCGAAGAGTTCCAGAAAACTGCACAGATGCTGTTTGGGTTAGTCATTGAAATTCACAAGAGAACGGGAATCAATCTAGAGTTTGTGAATCTTGGAGGGGGGATAGGGATACCCTACAAACCAGAGCAGAAGGCAGTAGATTATGATAAGGTAGCCCAAGGGATAAAAGTACTCTATGAACAGATGATTGTTAAGAACCAGCATCATCCGCTTAAGATATATCTAGAGTGTGGAAGAGTTATAACAGGGCCCTATGGATTTCTGGTAACGACTACCCTCCACCTCAAGCACATCTATAAGGATTATGTAGGTGTTGATGCCTGCATGGCAAACCTGATGAGGCCGGCAATCTATGGTGCATATCACCATATCACAGTACTTGGCAAGGAGAAGATGCCCTGCAAAAAAATGTATGATGTCACTGGATCGCTCTGCGAGAATAACGACAAGTTTGCCATAAATAGGAAACTGCCAGAAATTGCACAGGGAGATATTCTGGTCATCCATGATGTGGGTGCACATGGCCATGCCATGGGATTCCAGTACAATGGCAAGCTCCGGTCTGCTGAGCTTTTGCTGCGTGGACATGGAACGGTTGTGCAGATACGCAGGCAAGAGACACCTGATGATTATTTTAGCACCCTTGATTTCAAAAAAATGCAAGCGTTCAGGTGAGAAAGGATGGTCAAACGAAACCCCCATATGGCAAAGCTTTCCGGAGGTTACCTGTTTCCGGAGATTGCACGCCGCAAAAAGGCACTGCTTGAGAAAAATCCTTCTGCAAAAGTTATTAGTTTAGGAATTGGGGACACGACCCTGCCTCTGACACCCTACATTTGCTCTGCACTTTTAGATGCTGCAAAAAAGTTGGGCACCAAGGAAGGGTACAGTGGTTACGGTGATGAACAGGGTATGACGGCATTGCGGGAGAAGATTGCAAAAGTATTGTATCATGGCTCTGCTGACTCCGATGAAGTATTCATTTCCGATGGGGCAAAGCCAGATCTTGGCAGGATGCAGATTTTGTTTGGAGCAGATGCCACCCTTGCCGTGCAGGATCCTTCCTATCCCGTATATGTGGATGGAAGCGTTATTGTGGGTGCTACAGGACCCTACAATCAGAAGAAACAGCAGTATGCCTCTATTATATATATGCGATGCACACCGAAAAATAGATTTTTTCCAGATTTGGCAGCACAGCCACGGACTGATCTAATTTACTTTTGTTCACCCAACAACCCCACAGGTGCTGTCGCAACAAAGCAGCAGTTGAAGAAGCTTGTGGATTTTGCTAAGCAAAACCGCTCGATTATTATCTTTGATGCAGCGTATGCCGAATATATTGAAGAGAAAGGCCTGCCGAAAAGTATCTATGAGATTCCAGGGGCAAAAGAGGTAGCCATAGAAGTGAATTCGTTTTCAAAGACCATTGGGTTTACCGGCGTGCGGTTAGGCTGGTGTGTTGTCCCCAAACAACTGGTCTATGAGGATGGTAGTTCTGTGCATAAGGATTGGAACCGGATTACCACCACTATCTTTAATGGCGCATCTAATCTCGTGCAGAGGGGTGGCCTTGCAGCCCTTGATGCAGAAGGCCTGACTGAGATGAAGCAGACGGTTGACTACTATAAGGAGAATGCGCGCATCATCAAGACAGCACTTGATGCTTTGGGATTTGAGACCTATGGCGGCAGAAATGCACCGTATATTTGGGTGAGGATAAAAGGCAAAAAATCATGGGATGCCTGGAGCGAGCTTTTGGAACAAAAGCACATAGTGACAACACCTGGCGCAGGTTTTGGACCGGGTGGTGAAGGGTTCCTGCGATTCAGCTCTTTTGGACGCAGAGAGGATGTTCTTCTTGCTGTAGAGCGACTCAAAAGAGATAAGCTTTAAATATAACGACTCGTTGCGCAACGCTGGTATGGAATTCAATTTTAAAGACACTAGTGAGATAAAGGTTTCCAAGCTGATTGTGGAACAGGTTATCGGTCAGGAAGACGCCGTAGGTATTGTCAAGAAGGCTGCGCAGCAGCGAAGGCACGTTCTTCTAATTGGAGAGCCCGGTTGTGGTAAATCTATGCTTGGCCTTGCTCTGGCAGAATTGCTGCCCAAAGAAAAGCTGGTGGATATTTTGGCATTCCCTAACCCGAATGATGAGAACCAGCCACTGATTCGGACTGTTCCTGCCGGACAGGGGAGGGATATCGTTATGCAGGCGAGGCTTCAGAGCATGCAGATGTTCAAGAACCAGAACCTCATTTTCCTGGTGCTTGTGCTGGCGTCAACCCTCATCCCTTATTATTTCTGGAAGACCGGGGCTCTTTCCGATGTGGTGTACGCAGCATCTATGATTTCCGGGATGGTGTTTATTGTAGGATTCCTGCTGTTTATTAATCTAGGGAAAAAGATGGCAGATGGCAAAGTTGCTGTCCCAAAGATCATTGTGGATAATTATGATAAGAAACAGGTGCCGTTCTTTGATGCAACCGGTGCGCACGCCGGAGCACTTCTGGGGGATGTGCTCCATGATCCGTTCCAGAGCGGTGGTTTAGGCACGCCTGCCAATGAACGTATTGTTGCAGGCATGATTCACAAAGCACATATGGGTGTCCTGTTTGTGGATGAGATCGCAACACTGCAACCCCATACTCAGCAGGAGCTTCTAACTTCGTTGCAGGAGGGTAAATTTTCAATTACAGGCCAGAGCGAACGCTCTGCCGGTGCCATGGTTAGGACAGAGCCTGTGCCCTGCAATTTTATTTTAGTTGCTGCCGGCAATTACGATACCATCAAAACCATGCATCCGGCACTCCGTTCCCGCATACGGGGATATGGGTATGAAGTATATATGAATGAAACCATAGAAGACACGCCTGAGAACAGGCAAAAGATAGCCCAGTTTGTTGCTCAGGAAGTCCAAAAGGACAAGAAGATCCCCCACTTCACGACGGATGCAGTTATGGCGATTGTGGAAGAAGCAAGAAAGCAGGCTAACCGAAAAGGGCATCTTACCCTGCGCCTGCGTGAGCTTGGCGGCCTGGTACGTGCTGCAGGGGACAGGGCAAAAGAAGAGAACGCAAAGCTTGTACAGCCAATCCACATCAAAAAAGCGAGAAAAATTGCAAGGACCCTTGAACAGCAGATTGCGGATAAATTCATCGAGCGCAAGAAAGAGTATGAAGTCATCGTGACGAAAGGGCAGAGGGTAGGCAGGGTCAATGGCCTTGCAGTCATGGGTGGAGGCAGCGCTTATTCTGGTATTATTCTCCCCATCGAAGCTGAAGTGACTCCAGGGGGCAAAGAAAAAGAAGTGATTGCTACAGGCAAGCTAGGAGAGATTGCTAAGGAAGCAGTCAAAAATGTAACTGCAATTATCAAACGGTACTTTGGGGAGGATATTAAGGAGAAATATGATATATATGTCCAGTTCCTTCAGACCTATGAAGGCGTGGAAGGAGATTCAGCAAGCATCGCTGTTGCGACCGCCATTATATCCGCACTTAAAGGGATTCCAATCAAACAGGAGATTGCCATGACGGGGAGCCTCTCTGTAAGAGGCGAAGTGCTGCCTATTGGCGGGGTTACCTCCAAAGTGGAGGCTGCGATTGACGCTGGTATCACTACCGTCATTGTCCCTAGATCTAACGCCGGCGATATTATTATAGACAAGGAACGGCTTGCAAAAATAAAGATTATACCCGTAGATACTATTACCCAGGTGCTTGAACAGGCGTTGGTCTGGAAAGGGAAGCAGGAGATTCTCAAGAAAATTCAAAGCAAACCTAACATTCAACGCCAGTAAACAGCTACATCATCGGTGCGCTCATAAGGGTCAATATCTACCGCATCTATCGAAGGGGATTTTTGTTTGCCGTTTTGGTACATGAGCAGACCAAGCCAGGCGATCATGGCTCCGTTGTCCACCATGTATTCGTTGGCTGGGATAAAACATGTTGCTTTGCGCTCATGGCACATGGTATGCGCCATGTTTTGCAGCCGCCGGTTGCAACATACCCCACCGCCAAAGAGCAGTTCTTTCTTGCCTGTGTGTGCCATGGCACGCTCGCTGACCTCAAGAAGCATGGCAAAAACGGTCTCTTGGACGCTATAGCAGAGATCTTCTTGGGTATAAATCTGGGAATCATAGAGTTTCTTGCAATGGGTTAGCAAACCACCAAACCCGACATCCATGCCCTTGACGGTGTAGGGTAGTTCAATCAAGCGCTTGCTTTTCTGGGAAAGGGTATATATATGGGGCCCGCCGGGAAATCCAAGACCCATATGCCGTGCAAGACTGTCCAAAAAGTTTCCTACCCCCTGATCCAGTGTTTCCCCAAAAATACGATAGACTCCTGCTTCATACGCGATGATTTGGGTATTTGCCCCTGAGGCATACAAGAGGACAGGGTCTTTGGCCTTGGTCAGAAGCCTGCCAATCTCTAGATGAGCAATGCAATGGTTGACGCCAATAATTGGCTTTTTGTAGAGGGCTGCAAGTGTTTTTGCAACCATGGCCCCTATGCGCAGGGTGTGGCCAATGCCTGGTGAGCGGGCATATGCAATGAGATCTATACGTTGCATGCAAAGCCCAGCTTTAGTGAGGGCTTCTCCGATGATTGAACTGCATACTTCCCCATGGTGGTCTGCGGCATCTCCAGGGATGATGCCACCAGCTTTTGTGGTATATGCGCTCTTCGCATGGGCAAGAACCTTCCCTTTTTTATTGAGGATGCCTATACCAAAGGTGTGCGCCGTTGATTCGATGCCTAAACAGTACATAAAAGCCCAAAGACTGCGTTTCCTTTATAAACCTTTGCTAGAAAAAGGGAGAAGACGGCACCTATTATTTTTAGCATCAGATAGTTACAAATAGCTAAAATAGGTGTATTTACCAGTTATAACCAATAAAACACAATTGGAGTGCCCAAAAACCTATACTTCTGCGAAAGATTTATAAATAAGTTGGTACCTAAGTACATCCCAAGGTCAGCAAACCCCCATCACCGTTGTGGAAGGGTTCCACAACATTTATTAACAACGGGCGGGATGTTGACTTACGAACCATAAAACACGGAGGTGTTTTGTACATGGAAGTTAAGAAAACCATCAAGAAGGTTGTCGCCATAGGAACCGGTGCTGTAATGGTCGGTGCCACTATCCTGGGCGCAATGGCCGCTGCTGATAAGCTGAATCTGGCTAATTACCCGGATACGTTTGTCACAGATGGCAAGTTTAACGGATTGTTTGTTGTTGGAGCAAAGGCTCTGGCAGAAGATACCATTGGATTGAACAGCTTTTCTACCAATATGTTTTATATGGCAGATGCTGGCAGCACCACAACGACTGTTGAGGGTGACAGTGCCCTTCTTTCAAAGACAGGCGATGTCCTCGAAGTCTATGAAAAATTGGGCGAAGTCAAAGACGTTTTGACTGACAAAGATCTGGTTGGCCTCAAGAGTGGAAAAATCTCCACGTCTCAGGGTACGACTGATTACAACCAGTACCTGCGCTTCAGAAACGGAACTGCTAAAGGAGATTTCAACTCCGGTCAGTTAGTTTTTGCAGACAACGGCTACAATAATCAGAAAGTGGGCGATTTCCTGAAGTTTACTGACGGAACTGTTGCCTATGAGTATGAGCTTGAGTTCAGCCAGGGTGCAGAATCAAGAATCGACAGCAACAACAAGCTTAATGACCTTGAAGACAAGAGCATTAACATCTTGGGAAAAACCTATTCTATTGTGAACACTGCGTACACCACTGACGACTTAACCATCGATTTGATGGCAGGCGATGTAGCAGACACACTGGAAGAAGGCGAGACCAAGACCTACACTATTGCAGGCACTGACTACACGGTTGAGGTATTAATTATCTCAGATCAGAGCAGTGCTGCAGCATCAGTGAAATTGTCTGTCAACGGCGAAGTCACTGACAAGATGTCAGACGGCGACACCTACAGGCTTGCTGATGGCGTTGAACTAGGCATTAGGGATATTCTCCCTAACGAAGCTGGCGAAGAATCTGGCGGCGATTTAGTATCTTTCTATTTGGGCGCAAACAAGCTCTCTATTAGAGATACCAACGTCTCTGACAGTGCGTTCTACTCTGGTGTAGAAATCAACGACGAATCTGTCTCTGACGGAACTGTCAAGATAACTGCATCCAAGCCATCAACCACCAAGCTGAAGATTAACGACCTCAGATACCAACTGGAAGTCAACAGCAAAGAAGGCGATGTCTATATCGAGTCAGGCCATAAGTTCAGTGAGTACCTCAATGAACCTTTAGGCATGCTCCATAACGACTGGGACGTTACCTACCAGGGTCTGAGTGAGGAAGAGTCAACGACCTTTAAATTGATGCCAAGCGGAGATGACAAATACAGAATCATCTTCACGAACATCAACGGTGAGGAGTATGACTTCGACTTTATGGATAACTCTGCCGGTGCTCTTACTGTAGGTAGGACTGGCAAGGCATTCCATTGGGTTGAAGACGGCACCAACATTTCACGAAACGACTATTTCCTCGTTTCTGATAACTCCGGTAGCCCAACCTCTGACGACACTGCAGTCACCAAAGTACTGCGCTTCAGTGCCATAGACACCACCAACAGCCAGCTGACTTTCCAGGATGCTGCTACAGGCGGCGGAACCTATGAGTGTACGTACTCCAGCTCAACCTGTACATTGATTGTGGCAGGCAACAGCTATAAGGTCAACGTTATGAGTACCACGGACAAGACTGTTCGTGTTGACTTTGACGGCGACGGCACTCTGCAGACCGACGGCTCTGATTATGCAACCCTTGTCCTCAAGGGAGGACATATCGTCAGCTTAGGCACCAGTGACACCAGCGGCTCGTACAAGCAGCTTGTCTTGAGAACCTTGTCAAAGAACTTTGATGAGAACGGCGCAAGAAACTCAACGGGCACCGTAACAGCAGGTGACGAGACCTGGACCATCAACGTGACTGCAGGATCTGCAACAAACACGATTGATTCGTCCATCGTAGCGAACCAGTTCTTTACCACGGTGAACGACCCAGACAACTCTGACTACCAGTATGCAATGACTTCCTTCGGTACGAAGATTGAAAAATGGGACGACAGCAGTGCTAACAACAGAGCTGCAAGAGTAACGGTTGACTGGCCGGTTTCCCAGCGCTCAGGTGAAGTGTATGTCACCACTGGTGCAACAAGCACCACGTCAAGCAATGGCAAACAGCGCACCCGCGTCGATGTGGATGTCGCTGCAGCAGTGACTGACGCAGAAGTTGGTGAGGTATCAGCACAGAACCTTATCGTTGTCGGCGGGCCATGCGCAAACACGGTCGCTGCACAGATAATGGGCAGCTCAGACAACTGCGCTGAAGGCTTCGAAGAAGGCAAAGCAGTCATCAAGCTGAAACAGTTTGGTGACAATGTAGCCATGCTTGTTGCAGGATATACTGCAACAGACACCAGGAGAGCTTCACTTGTGCTTGCCGAGTACGACCAGTATGCCTTAAGCGGTGCTGAAGTGTCAGTTGATACATCAACTGCTAAACCAACCGTAGCAACTGTTATGTCACAGTAAGCATAGCTTACTTTTTTTTCTTTTCTTATTTTTCTCTTTTTCTATATCGAGATGAGTTATAAAATAATGGGCATTGTATTAACTAAGATACTTTAATATAGTAGTTCTTCTTTTCTCTTGGTTGACAGAGGTGTATCAACCATGGCGAGACCAAAAGGAAAAATAAAAGTTGTTTGTCAGAACAAGTCCTGTGAACTTTTCC
>JACRKK010000062.1 GCA_016219795.1 Candidatus Woesearchaeota archaeon
AGTAAGTCCGTTCATAACGATATTGCTGCTGTTGCAGCTTGTGCAGATGAGTTTTGGTGCCATACACACACCAAATATCTCAAAGAATAAAAATCTTTCTATCAGTCAGTTACTAACACTTCCACCTTCTTTAGGACGCTTTTTGGTGGGCTAATTATCCTCTTATGCATCCCTTTCATCATTTCATCATTTTATATTGTTGAGAATATCATCCTATTCATCGCAAGCAGTGTATTTGTCTTTCTTAGTTTATTTTTCCTAAACAAAACCATCCAGACAACAAGCATTTCTTATATGACTATGATGTCTATGACGTATCCTATTTTTGTAGCAATATTTGGATATTTTATTCTGCATGAAACCTTTAACTTTCTTCAGGCAGTTGGTGGATTTTTAATTCTCTGTTCAGTGATATTGATCCAGAAAAAAAGCAGCGTTGATAGACAAGAACTAGTTGTAGAATAATACATTTTCTACCCCAAAAAACCAACATTTAAATAAGATTGCAACGTAGGAAAGAAAAGAGGTGATACTATGCCATCAGACATGCTGATTATCAAATCAAAAATCAAGGAAATTGCTGGAGACATCAACGTCGGAACAGACGTTGCCTATGCTCTTGACAAAAAAGCCAAGGAGCTCCTCAAAGCGGGGGTAGAGCGGGCCAAGGCCAACAGCAGAAGGACCGTGATGGGAAAAGACATCTAGTTCTGTTTAAACCGTCTTATTTTCCTGCCAAGCATCTGCAATTGCTTTTGGATGGCAGCAACCTGCGAATGCTTTTTTTTCATCTTCAGAATCTGTGCGTATCTTTCTTTGATAAGCTTGTACTGTTGTTCAAGTGCGGCAAGTTGCTCCATATTCATAGCTTTTTTGATTCTATGCTCTAGATGGTAGCGTCTCTGCACACGCGCTTTCTCATGAGGGTGTGCTACCCGTGGGTACAATTTTTCTACCCTTGAGAGAATGGCCTCGACAGTTTTCTTGTGCCTGATTTCTGCGTCTTCATACCGCCTGCGTTCTTTGGCAAGCTTTTTTTCAAGCAGATTTATTCTATATTTGAATTCCTCAACCTTCCGGTGATCGAGTTTCTGGTTCTTGTGAAGCTGCATCTCCTTGTCTACTACACTGGCAATCATGTGGCGCATGCGTGCGGCCTCACGCAGATAGGATGCATTATCTTTTTTTTTGGATGCAGCTCTCTGTAGGACAGCAAACTGCTCTTCAAGCTTTTTGTGTGCGTTGTCTTTTTCCTCTACTTTCTTGTAAGCAGACAGCACATGCCTGATGAAAGGGTTGGGTGCCATTGTCTATTTCTTGAATTTGCTTAAGAAGTTGTCCGTCTCAGGAGGGCTTGGCGGAGGCATAGGTTTGTCAAAAGAAGGTGGTTCCGCATCATCATGTGATTCAAATCCTCTAAAGGATGAGAGAGGCGCGCTTGGCATCATCATCGGCTGATCAGAAGCATACATTTGCGGTTGCTGCGGAGGCGGACTCATGGTTCTGCGAACAAAGCTGGGTTCTGATGGAAGTGGTGCCATGGGTTCTGCAGGCCTGTACGGTTGTTGCTCATCTCCTTTCTCCTTGAGCATATCAGCAACTGCAACAATCCCTTTGGCAATCTTGCGGGTATGATCTAAAAGCATATCCAATTTCTCCTCAATGGGTGCAAGCTGGCTGGACATCTCTTCATCTTTTTCCTCAAGCTTCATCTGCTGGCTTGCTTCTTTGAAGACATCCAGAAGCTTGTTGATGGAGGTATTCAGTTTTTCGAGAGGATCCTCCATTTTCTTAATCCCTTTTACCGCGGGATTCCCTTGCAGCTCTTTCTTAAGGTTCTCAATCTCTCCTCTGATAGAAACAAGATCTTTTTTGGAAATAAGTTCAAATTCTTCGTCCCCTGCCATAATTACCACTCCCTCTTTTTGAATACTGATTGAGATACCATCGTCTCAAATGTTTAAATACTTTTCGATTTCGTGGCCACCAAAACATTAATATACCACTCTCCGTGCAGACTATCGATGAATCCTAAAGTATTCAAACGTCACATCAAGTCACTTCCAACGCACGCAAAAGTCCTGGATGCAGGATGCGGTGCAGGAAATATCGCACGCTATATCCACAACATCCGGCCTGACCTTGAGATCTTTGCCATTGATATTGACAAAAACCAAAAAAAGAAGATCCCTTCTTTTGCTCGTTTCTCAGCAATGTCTGTGTTGAATCTTGACTTTAAAGAGAATTATTTTGATTGTGTCATATGCTCGCATGTGCTTGAGCATCTTACGGATCCCACAACGGCGGTTTCAGAATTCCGCCGTGTGCTTAAGGTTGGCGGATTGGTTATTGCTGAAAGCCCCCACTGGATATCAACCCTTATGCCCATCGGCTACAATTTCTATGATGACCCAACGCATGTAAGGCCTCACAGCAAGAAAGGCTTTGCTTCTCTCTTCTCCCGTTTTACCATAGCCTATCTCCGGTTTGAGACGCCCATTTTCTTCTTTCTGCCTGATTTCTACAATCTCAAGCGATTTTCCTTGGGCTATCTCTTAAGAAATCTTATAAGGGTGCTTGGCATCTACAGGACCGCAGTCTTTGTTATAGGGATCAAGAAATAATAATTAGACAATCAACCAGACGATTCCATATCCTATGAAGCAACCTATGGCAACAGCAGGCATTGCTGGATAGAATTTATCCTTCTTTGCATATATCAGCAATGTTAAAAGCGCAGCGGTAACGACAATCGGAACAATAAGGGTGGTGGCGTATGCAGCTATCTTTGTCAGGTGTTTTATCAGAATAAGCTGCTGCATGACCACGCCTGAGAACAGGAGCGGGAACGCGACATCTCCACCGCCTAAAATGGCAACCTTTTGAGATACCACTTTTTGTCCGGATGTTTTCTCTGTTTTTTTCAGACTGATAGGTACTTTTGCCTGTGATGAAGGTAGGTGATAGGGCACAGAGAAGCCGGCAAACAGCTTTGATTTGGTCTGGAACTGCGCAAGATCAATCATGTGCTTGGATTTCCAAACAGCATACATATCATAGACTGCAATAATGAGAAGTAGCATGGATACGGAAAACAGATTCATCAGCGGAACAAACAACACGGCGATGCCTGTGTAGATCAAAACCTCTGAGAGGTTATGCGTTAGCGGATTGTTTTTGTACACTTTAAGCCACGCAACAACAATACCCAGGGCTATAGCAATGGCTCTTTGCATGAATACTGTCAGGGCAAAACTGCTTGCCATGGCGACAGCGATGAAGAACCAGTATTTCCATAGCCATCCTAACCCTGTCTTGATAAGCAGGAGAATAAGGAGTGTCCCTACAAACACTGCAATCACAATATAAATATAGGATGTATTTGCTTCTACTTCCGGTCGTGGCACAGCTTCGTCAGTGGTATGATTGATGGTGGTGACCGTAACCGTCTCGTTTCCACGTATTTCCACGGTTTGTGTAACTTGCATATCTTCGTTCAAGATGTATAAACCAGTAACCTGTGTCAGGAAGAAAAGCACAATGAGGATAAGGGTTGCGGTGAGGGGATGTTTCATAGTCTATAAGGGCCATAGCTTCTATTTAAGGGTTTGTAGTGGATTTGTTTGTACAAATCCCCTAATATTTTTATAGGGGTAGGCATTTGTCTACTGCATGAAATTTGCCCATGCTATTACTCTCACGGTTTTTGCAAGGCTGGATGAGGAAGATGTAGATAAGGTTAAGGAAAAGCTGACTCTGCTTGCCCCTATTGACCTTGCAGCAGAGAAAGTTCAGATACAAGAGCAGACAGCGATTAGCTTCAACGAGCGCAAAATCAAGATTTATACCCTCCGTCTTGAGAAGCACCGCCATATCGAGGCATTCCTTGATTTTCTGAGCAAAAACCTTACCTTGGAGCAGAAAGAGATGCTCCTGCATCAGAAAGAATCACGGCTTGATGAGCATCTTTCGTTTTTTATGCGTTTTGACAAAGAACAATGGATGCGGGAGGGTAAGTTATGGATAACGGATGACGGGAATTGCTTCCACCTGCGCATTCATCTGGCAGCTTTTCCCAAGAAAAGGGAAGTGGGTCTTGGGATGATTGAATCATTTTTCATAATCCCTCAAACATAAACTTTATAAATGACCCCCTATCCCTCCCCTTCCTACGAATCCCGTATACTATCCCAACGGATAGGAGGGTACACATAATGCTTAAAGAAAACCTAATAAAAAGCTTAAAAACACTCAGGGAGCGTTCTCCAAAACGCAATTTTGTTCAGTCCTTTGATTTTATTGTGAACTTAAAGGATCTTGACTTAAAAAAACCGGAGCACCAGCTTGATTTCTTCGTACCTCTCCACTATACTAAAGGGAAGAAAATTAAAATCTGCGCTTTGGTAGGTCCAGAACTTCAGACCAGTGCAAAGGAAAACTGCGACAAAGTCATTCTTTCTGATGAATTCCCGCAGTATGGCAAGGACAAGAAGCTGGTGAAGAAGCTTGCATCAGAATTCGATGTATTTATCGCTCAATCTAACATCATGCCGCAGGTCGCACAGGCCTTTGGTAGGGTGCTTGGTCCCCGAGGAAAGATGCCAAATCCGAAAGCAGGAGCAGTTGTTCCTCCCAACGCCAACTTAAAGCAGGTCTATGAAAAATTCCAGAAGAGTGTTAGGGTATCTGCCAAGACCCAGCTTATCTATCAGACTGCTGTAGGTTCAGAACAAATGAAGGATGAGGAAATCGCTGACAATATCGCAACTATCTATCAGCAGATTGTCCAGCACCTTCCCAATGAAAAGACTAACATTCGTTCCACCTTTGTGAAGAGCACGATGGGAGTATCCCTTCCTCTTGACGACAAAGGCAATATCATTGCAGTGGTTGAGGAGAAGAAGAAATGACCAAGGCACACGTCGCACCTGTCAAAAAGAAAGTAGTGGATGAATTTGCCAAGCTTCTCGTAGAGTATCCTATTGTTGCTGCAGTCAATATGGAACGCATGCCGACAGCCCAGCTTTCGGTCATGCGCTCAAGTCTGCGCGGAAAAGCCGTAATCAAGATGACCAAACGCAGACTGCTGAAGCTTGCTATTGCCAAGGCCAAGACAAAGAGGCCTGGCATCGAGCTAATTGAGCCACATCTTTTAGGTATGCCGGCACTCTTGTTCACCAAAGAAAATCCGTTCAAACTCTACAACTTTCTGAAAAAAAATAAATCACAGGCACCGGCAAAGGCAGGTAATGTCCTTCCCAAGGATGTATTAGTGCAGGCAGGACCTACTTCTTTTACACCAGGTCCCATCATCAGCGAGCTTGGTTCATTCGGTATCAAGTCTGGTGTTGAGAACGGAAAAATTGTTATCAAAGAGGATAGAATCATTGCAAAGAAAGGCGAAGTTGTCTCAGATAAACTTGCAAGCATGCTAATTCGGCTTGCTATCGAGCCTATGGAGATCGGCCTTGACCTTGTCGCTGCATTTGAAAATGGCATCATCTTTGGAAAAGACGTCATGGACATTGACGGCCAGAAATTCGTTGAAGATATCACTTTGGCAGCACAGTGGGCGTTCAACCTGTCGGTTGAGGCAGGCTATGCTAATAAGGACAACATTGAATTCATGCTCATCAAGGCAAGGAGAGAATCACTTGCCCTGGCCAGAGCACAGGACATCTTAACGGATGCAACTGTGGGAGATGTGCTTGCAAAGGCACAGGCTCAGATGGCTTCACTGGCGCAGACCATAAGTTATGCGCCCGGGAGCCAATAGGAATTCCTCATACTACTGGGGGATCACTAACGGAGGGATACACATGGAATACATCTACGCAGCAATGCTTTTGCATAAAGCAGGACAGAAAGTTGAAGAGGCATCTGTAAAAAAGGTGCTTGAAGCAGCCGGAGTCAAAGGAGACGATGCCAGACTGAAAGGACTTGTTGCAGCGCTTGAGGGCGTGAATATCGACGAAGCCATCCAGAAGGCACAGGTTGCAGCACCTGCAACAGCAGCACCTGCAGCTGAGAAGAAAGAAGACAAGAAGAAAGAAGAGAAAAAGACTGAAGAAGAAGCCGCAGCAGGCCTTGGTGCCTTGTTCGGTTAAGCACTTTCTTTTTTGTTTTTATTTTGTGTTTTCCGTAAGTATTATATATTCTAAACACATGGAAACTGTACGGTGACCATGACTATTGCATTACACACAAATTCAACCACGCAGCAGATGTGGGTATTTGCTGTTCTTTCGCTGTTGGTTGGGAGCACGCTTGGTTTCGTTGCGGGGCAAGTAGCAGCGAATAGCCCAAGTTTAGCTGCTGGCGGGGCTTTTCAGGCACGGCAACTTCCCACAGCAGCACAACCATCATCATCACAGCTTGCACCGCAAATCGCCAATTGCTTGGATAGCGACGGCGGACTCAACTATTATCAAAAAGGCAAAACAAGTACTAAACGCGGTATTCTTGCTGTTGATACTTGTACTGGTTTCAGAACCCTTAAAGAGGGATACTGTGAGAATGGAACCATTAAATCACGGATATACACCTGTAACTTTAGTTGTAGGGACGGTGTCTGCATAGATACCCCCCCTCCTTTCCGTTTTGGTACGCCAGGAGATGCACTAGAATTGTATGAACCACTTGAAGAGACGACTTCTCCCATCCGGGAATCAGAATGGCCAGTCTTAAGCAGTGGTTCCATTACTACACCATTAGGTACTACTTCCTTTACTCAGGAGCTGAGTTTTCAGAACAGTTCGGGAAAACCTTTATTTGCAGACAACGGTAACGATGAAGTAGGTGATTTTCTGAAGTTTATTGATGGCACCCATACCTTTGAATATCGCCTGATATTTTCTTCCCCAGGATTGCAGGGAAGTGTGCAAAGCGGGCAAATCCCTGACTTTTCCGGGAAAGTCATCAATATAATAGGAAGGAATTATTCAATAACTTCAGTGTCGGAAAATGTAAGTGATGTCAGGATAACAGCAACTGACGGCACAACAACCCTTGAATTCAGAGATTCTAACACTTCTGATACTGCATATTCTCACAGTCTACGGGTGAATGGTTCTTTTATTCCTTCAGGGAAAATAAGGATTATTTCAACCAATAACGGAGGTGTTTTCTCTTTAGGTGAGATAGACTATATCCTTGAGACTTATAGCATTTATGGTGATGCGTATATACCTCCTAACGGAAAATATAGCGACTTCATCTATTATAAACAGGGAATGCTCCACGACGGCTGGGATATCTATTATGATGGGCTGACGACACAGTCTTATACCTCAACATTGCTCTTGGCAAGTAACTCAATAAACTACACCCTCCGAACACCAGCAGCACAATTTGATGAAAATGGAGCAAGGCAACGGGATGGTACGATGACTTTGGGAGATGAAGTGGTAAATGTAGTCATCCAGAACTGCAACATTAACATCCTGCCAAACAATTTCCTGCAGATGTATACTGATCCCGCAAATCCTATTGAGCAGTCAGGTATGACATCCTACGGTAACTATTTCTTCCTCCACTCAAATGGTGCACTGGATTGTAATGGTGTGTTAGAGATAGTACATCCATCATCACAACGCTTCGCGCAAGTCTGGCTGCGCACGCGCTGATTTTTTGTTTTTTTTTTATTTTCAATTTTCCCGACGACAAATTTCTTTTTTTCTTTTTGAGGACTATTTCTAACAAAAAACTCAGCACAAAAATATCGTCGGAAAAACAAAACTTTTATAAATAAGTTACATCATTAAAAAGAGTAAACTCAGTATGAGTTGAAACAAAAAAGGTGAAATAATGGCTGGAAAAAAGAAAAAAGTAACCAAAGGCAAGAAAAAGAAGAAGAAGTAATTCTTTTTGCGTTTGCCTCCCCCTTTGGAGGCAACCGTCCTTTTTTCTCCCATAAATTTTTTAAACAACTCAATCATTGTTTCTGCATGACCATTGTTGCGTTAGTAGGGATGCCTGGTTCAGGAAAGAGCGAAGTTGCTGCTTTTCTCAAAATGAGGGGATATGCACTCATCAGATTTGGCGACGTTACTGATGCTGCGCTTAAAGAGCGCAATCTGCCCCAAACCCCTCAAAACGAACAGTATGTGCGTGAGGAATTGCGCAAAAAGCAGGGGATGGATGCTTATGCCAAACTTAATCTTCCCATTATTACCAAGAAAGCAGGCAATGTTGTGCTTGATGGGATGCGCAGCTGGGAAGAATATCTCTTTCTGAAGAGGCATTTTGGCAAAAGACTAGTGGTTGTTGCAATTATCGCCCCACCTTCCGTGAGGTACGAACGGCTATTGCAGCGGCGGGTGCGCCCCCTGACATTGCAGGAGGCGGTTGCACGAGACCATGCTGAGATTGAGAATCTGCATATTGCAGGGCCGATTGTTATGGCGGATTATACGCTTTCCAATCAGAAAACGCTTGCTTCATTCAAAGAAGAAACAGAAAAAATAAAAAAAAAAATAGAGCAAAGCTCTAGTTTTATTCCAGATACAGACTGACGTTCTCCGGATCGTATTTCCACTTGGGATCCAGCACTTTTCTTTGTTTGTAATATTTCATTAGTCGCCTGATCTTGGAATCCGTTAGTTGGACGCCGCGCAATGCCGTCATATCCTGTTTGTGCGCTTCCGCATGCTTTCGGACAGCGACGCTCTTTTTGATAAGTGCCATAAGATCCTCAGGAAGCTTAGGCAGGAGGTGTTTTTCCTTCAGAACATCATTGATTCTCTTGCCAAGCACAGTCTTGGTGCTTGGAACGCCATAGACATCCCGGAGTGTAGTACCTATCAGACTTGCATTCTTCCCTTCTTTGGAGAGCTTGACAATCAACAGTTCGACTTCTTTCTCCTTGTACCGAAGCCAGCTTGGCTTTATCTTCCGGATGGGTTTGGTGCTACCGGATTTTCCTTTTTTTCTGGAATGCATTCGTGCCATGCAAATCCCTCACATCTATTTTATGGTGCAATGCCCGAAGAAACAGCTTGTGTGACCCCGGTATAAGCAAGCCAAAAGCCGGCTTATCCATCGCTTAGCAGGAGAAAAGAGGGTTTGTTTATAAATATTAGCGTTTCTTGATGCTCACTTTCTGTATGTTTTTCTCCCCCATCTCTATAATTTCAAAGGAAAGGTCTTTAACATCTACAGTATCGCTAACCTGGGGGATCTTTTTGAGCTTTGCGAGAATAAATGCACTGATTGTCATGGTATCTTTGGCTGGAATGGTAATCTGAAAGAATTCGTTAACTTCCCTGACACCGGTATTCCCCTCAACAATGAGGGTCTTGCTGTCCAACCGCTTCATAAATTCAGTCTTGACATCTGTTTCATCACGGATTTCTCCGACAATCTGCTCAATGATGTCTTCCAGCGTAACAAGGCCTGCGGTACCTCCATGCTCATCCACCACAATCGCCATGTGCGTGCGCTTTTTCTTGAGCTCCCGGAACAAATTGCTGATGACTGTTGTTTTTGGCACAAAAATGGGAGAGGAGGCTATCTGGTGGAGTTTTTTGTCCATATTTCCTTCATTTATCTCCTTCATAATGTCTTTGATAAAGACAATGCCCGTGATGTTATCCCTGGTTTTGCTATAAATCGGAACACGGGAGTAGTTGTTTTCTGTGAATAGAGACAAGGCCTGTTTGATGGTCATTCGCTGGGCCAAGCAGAATATTTTGGTGCGGTGTGTCATGATATCCACTACCGTAATGTCTTTGAACCTAAGTACACCCTCAATGAACTCTTTTTCCTTTTTTTCGATGGTTTTCTCTTCAACCCCAATTTTCAGATAGCTTCTGATCATCTCCTCGCTAATGAGGTTCTCATTCTGCTTAGATTTAGGCGGACCTAAGAGCAGGGTGGTCATCCCTCCAAATAGAATGGTAACTGGCCGCAGAACAAAGATGAAGAAAGAGACGGGTCGTACCATGAGCAAAGCCATCTTTTCGGCATGGTGAAGTGCAAAACTTTTAGGTATTATCTCTCCAAATGTAAGGATAATGAGTGTCATGATGCCTGTGGCGATTCCCACTCCGTTGGATCCAAATGCGGTAGTTGCCATATAGGTGGCAATGGAGGATGCTGCTATATTCACAATATTATTCCCTACCAGAAGCGTGGTGAGAAGTTTACGTGGGTTGTTTTTGATGGCTTCCAGAGTTTTTGCTCCTCTTATTTTTTCACGGACCAACTGCCTGATCCGGATTCTGCTGAGGCTGGTGAATGCTGTTTCTGTACAGGAGAAAAACGCAGACAACGCTACAAGTATTCCCAAAGCAAGATAATCCCATATCATAGAACTTTGTCTTGCAGTGCACCTATTTAAGTGTTTTGAGTTTGAAAAAAGAAAATCAGCCTCTACCGAGACTTGAACTCGGGACCTTTACCTCTTTGGAAAATTTTACCAAGGTAACGCTCTACCGCTGAGCTATAGAGGCATATGGTGCCTATTTCGTGGGACTTGGCTCTTTAAGACAAGTCCCTTTGACTAAACTGCCGGATCTTTGAGGTCTCCTCAAAGATTGGTGAACTTGTTCACCATATGGTTTTCCATCCGCCGCCTGAGCTATAGAGGCAGATTATAGGTTTGGTTTTCCTATCTCATTTATAAATGTTTATGCCCTACTATTTCCACTACTGCCTTTATCAAACCACCGACGGACAAGAGCATGATTAACCCATTTTCAAGGGCTGGAGAAAGGCCGGTCTGCAAAAGAGATACATTCTTTCTGAAACTGACAAATGCCAGCAGAAAAATCAGGAGAAAGATTCCCAGAAAAAAAAGCATGGCTTTTATGGTCTTCTTGTGAGATTCGTGCATACAACGAAGAACATTGCAGAGCATTTAAAGGTTTTGGGGAGTAAGTGGAGTTTCCTCGTTCTTGAACGTCTGGTCGATAGCAACAAAATATTCCCGCACGCGTTCGGTGATTGCTTCCAGATAAAAACGGGTTATTTTCTCATCGAAGGTAGGGAGAAGGGAACTGTTTTCGGTTATTCTATAGGTGTTCTTGACCTTTTCCACCAGGAACATATCCCTTAATCTCTTTAGCTGCCGTCGCACATTGGAGTGGGCAATACCATAGAGGGGCATATTATGCATTTTCCGGCATTCGATGGCCAAGGCCACAACTTCTTCTGACATTAGGGGTTTTCTATGGGTAAGAAGTGCATAGAAAATATCTACAATCACATCCCGTGAATCGCCGGGCTGCAGAAGACCAACAGAAAGGCAGAGTTTTCTGACCAGCTCCCGTTTTGAAAGCCCAACAGGTTTTTCGTAACGCCGCAAGGTAAGTTCAGCAAGTGGCGTGTCGCGTGCGATGCTCTTCCTCTTTTTTTCTTCCATCCTAAACTTCCAAGAACTACTTATATATATAGCTTTTTGATGAAAAATTATACCTTCTTTGGTATTTCTTCTGGCCTGAACCCCGTTGCTTTCTTCACCAGCTGTTGTTTTATTTGCTCAAGAGAAACAATCGGATATTTTTTCTTAAAATCATCCACCATCTTCTTATCAAGAACATCGGTCTTACTCAGATAAATAAGCACATCTGTCCTGCCTTTTTTCACCTGTTCATAAAGCGCAATTTGCTTGTCGAGAGGAAACGGCTCTGTGATGTCAAAGACATACACAATCATCTGTGCCAGATGCCTGTTCACCAAATATGCCTGCTTTTCAATAGCATTCATCTTGTCAAATCTGTTGAGTGTTCCTGGCGTATCAATAATCTGGATTCTCTGATTGTTGGCCACCATATTGCCAACGTTGAGCGTTTTGGTAGTGAACGCATAGTCCTTGATTTCAGGTGAGGATCCTGTTAATTTCATGAGAAGCGTTGTTTTGCCTACATTAGGGAAACCAAAGATAGAAGCGGTGAAGAGAGAGGTCTTGACGGTAGGAAACTCTTTCATGGTCTTTCTTGCCTGCTCAAGATACACCAGCTGATCTGCAATCTGCTTGAGGATGGATGCTGCCCGGCCATAATACTCCCGCCTGTAGCGGGAAATAACCTGCAGGTCCCTGCACTGCTTTATTTTGTCAGCGTAGATAGATGCGAACTGGCTGACTCTGCTAGAACACCAGTTGATTGCTCCCAGTGCTTGCTTTAGTTCCGGATATTCAAGCGAGCATTTGACCAGTTCGTTATAGAATGGTGGGAGGGTGTCTAATGAGGGGAATGAATGGAGGATGCCGTTAAGCGAGGCAGTAAGAGACCCTCTGACTGCACTGATGCGTTCCAGTTCTACTTGCCTTGATTTATCAAGCCGCAGACCATGCAACTGACCTGCCCGTAGGCGCGCGACAGCGTCTTTGGCTCTGCGGAACGCAGTATCAAGGTAAGTATCTGCAATTTCCACTCTAAGCAGTGTTTGGAAGTTCATAGATTGGAAAGAATGGCATGCCCTATTTAAGCATTTACATTAATCGCCCGCATCTACAGCATCCTGGGTTGCTTCGCCTTCTCCCTCTTCTGGCTGTTCAGCCTGCTCATCTTCAGCTGTCTGCCTGTAATGTGCGGTTTTGCTCTCGTTGATTGCTTTTTTAATCGCTTCCTGCGTATAATGAGTAGTATAGAATTCTTTTGCCCTCTGGAGGACATATTCAACAGCATGTTTAATGCCCATCCCTCTTTCTGTTGCTTCTCTAAAATAATATTCCACTACTTTTGCGACCTCAAATCCCCTGCCTGGTGGGGGTTTGACGTTAGAATGACGATGTAGATACGAAACAAGGGCATATTGGAGATATTTGGCATTTCCCTCAAAGATTGCCATTTCTTTATAGGTTTCTTCTGCGATCTCATCCAACCGGAACTCATTTCTATTTGACCCTTCTATGCCTGTGGTATGCAGCATCTCATGATTGCATACGACGTACTGCATATCTTTGGTTGGAATGCCCATCATATTTGCAATGGTTTCAAACGATTCCTTATGATCTAAAGGGAGAAAAAATAGGTAGGCTGGCGCATTTTCCTGTTTTGAGACCGCAGCAGCAAATCTTTTTTCAGAGCTGTTTTCACTTGAACCAAAACCTGCAATCTTTCGGGTAATTCTTCCTTCTTTTGCAGCATATTCCATAAACAGACGACCTTCTGCATGCCAGTATTCAGCAAACAACTGCTGCGCATCCACCGCCACATTGTAAAGTGCATAAAATTTGCTTTGGTTGGTTGTATTGGTATGGGCCACATCTGAAAACGGCTCTTTTATGACAGTAGCTGGAACATGTGCTGGTGTGGGCTCATAAATAATGTGGGATGGCGCGTAGTATGCAGTAATGGGTGTTGTAGTGACTAAATGGTCAAGAGAGGATAGCGGGAGAGCTGCCCCTGGCTTGTATGGTGATGTTGCCTGCTGATAGTACCCCTGCATAAAGTGCAGGGAAGGAAACTGCACTTTTAAAGGTTTTGGAAGTGTTAGTAACTGACTGATAGAAAGATTTTTATTCTTTGAGATATTTGGTGTGTGTATGGCACCAAAACTCATCTGCACAAGCTGCAACAGCAGCAATATCGTTATGAACGGACTTACTTCTGCCAAGAAGC
>JACRKK010000003.1 GCA_016219795.1 Candidatus Woesearchaeota archaeon
TAGCGAGAGCACTATAAAAAAAGAGCATAATAAGGAAAATGAGTGAAAGTCAAAGAAGATAACAACCATTTCTATTGCAGATTTCTAGACGAAAAGGTATTTTTTTTCAAAAAATAGGGTTATTCCAAGTTCTCTATATCTTTTATCGCACCCATTATACGTTGAATATCTTCAGTAGGAGATGTTTCGGGAGGGGGTGATTCAAGATCATCGGGAAGTAAACTAGCCAGAACACTAATATCTCTTTTTTTAGTTTTGTTTCTATAAAAAAACATAAGGGATTTAATTAACTGATTGTTTATAAATTTATCCACTTAGACTATTAAAGGCCCGAGGCTATAAGGGTGCCCATCTCTTTCGTCCCCACTTCCTTACACCCTTTCTGCATGATATCTTTTGTGCGATAGCCCTGCTCCAAAACACGAAGCACAGCACCTTCGATTGCCTGTGCCGCCTTCTCCTGCGCAAAAGAATACCGCAGCATCAGTGCTGCGGATAAGATCTGAGCAATGGGGTTTGCAATATTTTTGCCTGCAATATCCGGCGCAGAACCGCCCATCGGCTCGTAGAGCCCGAATCCTTTTTCGTTAAGAGAGGCGGAAGGCGCAAGGCCGATGCTGCCGGTCAGTTGCGCTGCTTCGTCTGAAAGAATGTCTCCAAAAAGGTTGGTGGTAACAATAACATCAAACGATTGGGGTCTGGCAATAATCTGCATAGTTGCATTGTCAATATATATAAAATCCAAAACAACATCAGGAAACTGTAAAGCAGTTTCCATAACGATCTTCCTGAAAAAAATAGAGGATGTAAGTACATTTGCCTTGTCTACGCATGTCACTTTCTTCTTCCGCTTACGTGCTGTTTCAAACGCAACGCGGGCGATGCGCTCAACTTCCAGTCTTGTGTAGAGCATCTCGTCTGACGCCTGGTTTGCATCGCTGTACTTCTTGCCAAAATAGGCATCACCTGTTAATTCTCGTACAATCAAAAAGTTAAACCCCTCCTTGACAATTTCTCCCCTCAGAGGAGAAATGGAACAAAGTGGCTTTAACACTACAGCAGGCCGCAAGTTTGCAAAGAAGCCAAAATATTTTCGTAACCCAAGCAAAGCAACGCGTTCTATTTTCTGTTCAACAGGTAAATGGTCCCACTTTGGCCCGCCAACAGAACCAAACAAAACGGCATCCGCTTCTTCACAGATAGTGATCGTCTCTTGAGGTAGTGCTGTGTTATGCTTATCAAACGCAATGCCTCCTACGTCGGCGTATGCATAGGAAAAAGAAAGATTATATTTTTTTTCAGCTGCACTGAGAACTTTCAGCGCCTCACGCATAACTTCTGGACCGATACCGTCACCTGACAAAACAGCTATTTTCTTCATTGCCCATCACCAAAATTATTAAAGTAGGGAAGTTGTGTTGCAACTTCTTTAATCTTGTCTTTTGCTGAAAGCAAAAGCGATGCAGAATCCCATGTGCCTTCGGTGAGCGCGTTTTGTGCCGATGCGTTCATCGTGGCAGTAATCTCATGTTTATCTACAGTAATCATATTTTTTTGCACATCAACTTCAAGCAGATGGTTTGGATGCTCTTCTACAAGTTCCATTAGGAGGTTAATTTCATCAGGAGATGCCACTAATGTGGGGATGCCAAGCATGGTGCAGTTGCCTGCAAAAATTTGGGCAAAGCTTTCACCTACAATGGCCTTTATGCCCCAACGCATGAGTGCCTGCGGAGCGTGCTCTCTAGAAGATCCGCAGCCAAAATTTTTGTTGACCAGAAGAATGGATGCTCCAGAGAAACGCTCATCATTAAAGGGGTGTTTTTTCTTTTCTCCGTCTGCACCAAAACGCTCGTCATAAAATGGATATTGGCCCATATTACCAAAAGCAACTTCCTTAAGATAGCGTGCAGGAATGATGCGGTCTGTATCAAGGTCATTACCTCTCACAACAATACCTCTTCCCTTTAGTTGTATGATTTTAGACATGTGCCCTCACATCTGCCACTCTCCCCTCTATGGCGCAGACAGCAACCATGGCAGGACTCATCAGAAGCGTCCGGCCTGTCGGACTCCCTTGTCTGCCGATAAAATTTCTATTGGATGAAGACGCGCATAACTGATTTCCCACCAGTTTGTCTGAGTTCATCCCTAAACACATCGAGCAGCCAGCTTCACGCCACTCAAAACCTGCTGCCTTGAACACAGCGTCAAGTCCCTCTGCCTCTGCTGCTTTTTTGACTGCCTGAGAACCGGGGACAACAATGGCTTTGACATGAGATGCCACTTTTTTCCCCCTCACTATTCTTGCTGCCTCACGCAAATCTGAAATGCGTGAGTTAGTACAAGATCCAATAAATGCAACATCAATCTTCTTGCCAAGAACAGATTCTCCCTCCTTAAACTGCATATGTTGCAGGGTAAGGCTTGCGGTCTTTTGATCGTCTGCTTTAAATGAGGAAATAGTAGGTATTTTCTGGGAAATGCCAATCGCCTGTCCAGGATTGATCCCCCAAGTTACCATGGGTTCAAGTTGCTTTCCGTCAATCTCAATAATATCATCATAGCGTGCGTCTGTGTCGGATGCGATAAATTTCCAGAATGTAAGCGCCTTGTCCCATGCCTCACCTGTTGGCGCAAATTCTCTTCCTTTCATGTAGGCAAAGGTAGTCTGGTCAGGATTGATATATCCTACCGTAGCACCGCCTTCAATGGACATATTGCACATGGTCATACGCTCTTCCATGGTCATGGTCTCAACCACAGGGCCTGCATATTCATAGGCGTAGCCGATGCCACCATACACACCTAACTGCTGAATAATTCTTAGAATGACGTCTTTGGCGTACACGCCTTTATGTAGCTTTCCTTTGACCACTATCTTTCGTACTTTGGGTCGTGTAACAGCAAGGCATTGGGTTGCAAGCACATCACGGACCTGGCTTGTGCCGATGCCAAATGCAATACAGCCAAAGGCGCCATGAGTCGAGGTGTGGGAATCACCGCATGCAATGATCATGCCTGGCTGCGTCAAGCCAAGTTCTGGTCCGATAATATGTACTATCCCTTGCTTTCCTGAAGAAAGGTCAAGAAAACGGATGCCTGCTTTTTTCACATTTTTTTCCAGTTCTCGCATCATCGTTTCCGCAAGCATATCAGAGAACGGCCTGTGTTGGAATGCAGTCGGGACAATATGGTCAACGGTTGCAAGGGTGTGGTTTGGATAAAGAACACCAAGACCACGCTCTGCAAGCATCTGGAATGCTTGTGGTGATGTCACTTCATGAATTAGATGGAGACCGATAAATAGTTGGGTCTGGCCAGTAGGAAGGGTGCGCACAGTATGCATATCCCATACCTTATCGAAGAGAGTTTGTTTGGTCATTGTACACCTGAATTAGCCCCAGAAGTTTAGAGTTCCCTTAACAGTTTCAACACTTCGGGTTTTAAGAGAGGTAATTCTTTTCTTACAACGCTCCAGACAATTTCAAGATCAACACCGTGATATTCATGGATGAGCTTGTCCCTGATCCCGGACATCTCTTCCCAGGGGATTTTTGGATATTTTTTACGAAGGGTATCTGGTATATTTTTTGCAGCTTCACCCATAACTTCAAGACTTCTTAGTACTGCATTAATGGTCTTCTTATCCTCTTTAAATTCCTTAAAAGACATGCCTTTAGTAAACTGGAATATCTCCTGGATTGAATCACTAATGTCCTGAATGTAATCGCCATACTCCCGTTTCATACGGTAACAACCTCTTTAAGGATGCATTGCCCGATTCTTGGTTTCAATGCATTTCTTGTAACTAAATCTACTTTTATTCCTAGAAGATTAGTAAGATGTTCTTCCAGCTTAATGAATTGAAACAAACCGATGGATTCCTCAAAATCCACCAGGAGGTCTATATCGCTTGATTGTTTTTGTTGCCCACGGACATATGACCCAAAGACCCCTAACTCCTTAACATTATATTTTTTTCGTAGATAGTCTTTATGCTTTGTGAGTATAGATTGTATTTGCTCTGCATTTTTCATTTAATTTCACCAAACCTCCATCAGCAAGATAGATTATATAAATATATCGGAGAGGTGCGGTAACTTACTGACCCCTTTCTCCAGAACTCCTCCCAATCCCAGTCACACCGGTTCTTGCCACTTCTTTAACCCCAAATTGCCTGACAAGATCAATGAATGCGTCCACTTTATCTGGGGTCCCTACAATCTCAACAACTGTATCATCCCGGGTGATGCTTACTGGCTTTGCACGATAGGCTTCAAGATATGTTTTCAGCTGCTCCTGATGCTGGACCTTCTTGGTTGCAATGGTGATCAGCGCAAGCTCCCGGATAACTGCTGCATCTGAAGAAAGATCATTTATTTTGATAACATCAATAAGCTTGTTCAGCTGCTTGGTCAACTGCTCATATACATTGTCATCTCCAAAAAAAGAGATAGTTATACGGGAGATGCCTTCCTTTGCCGATTTACCAACCGTAATTGTGTCAATGTTAAAATTGCGCTTGTTGAAAAGCCCAGTTATGCGGGTCAGTACACCGGGCTCATCATAGACGTGGAGGACAACAACATGGTGATGGGGGTCTAGGGGTGTACGTTTATCTGCATACATCTTAACGCACCTCGTCCCAGGTCTGCTTGAAAATTGTTTTCCCGCCAATGATATGCTGCAGGCCCTTACCTGGAGGAAGCATAGGCAAGATGAAATCCTCTTTGGGCACTGCACAATCTATCACAAACGTCTCTTCACTCTTTAATGCTGCTTTCAGCGCATCAATCATCTCAGATTCACGAGTGACATGAATACCATCTAACTGATACGCCTGTGCAAGTTTAACAAAATTAGGGTTGCTTTTTCCGTAATCTATGCCTGAAAACCTCTTCTCTGAAAATATATCCAGCCATTGCCTCACCATTCCCAGATTCTCGTTGTTCATGATGACTGTATTAACCTTAATACTAAATTGTTTGGCTGTGGCAAGCTCCTGGGAGGTCATCTGGAAACTACCGTCACCATCAAGATCCCAAACTGTTCTGTCGGGTTTTGCAACCTTTGCGCCAAGAGCGGCTGGAAGGCCGTAGCCCATGGTTCCGGCTCCACCAGAGGTAATCCAGGTGCGTGGTTGAGTAAAGGACAGGAAATGCTCACCAAACATCTGATGCTGACCAACACCTGTTGCTACGATATCAGTTTCTTGTTTAAATTTGTTGAGAATCTTAAGGATGCCGCCCTGGGTCATACCCTTGACATCACGCTCTTCTGCTGAATGTGTCATTTCTTTAAGTTCCTGAAGTTTTTTTATCCACGCCTGGCTTTTGTAGCTATCTTTTTGGGCCAGTTGGAGAATCGTCTGATGTAGCATCGTGATGATATGTTTAGCATCACCGACAATAGGGACATCAACACGCACGTTCTTTCCAATTTCGCTGGGGTCAACATCTGCGTGAATTATTTTTGCATGAGGTGCAAAGGTTTTGGTGTCGCCGGTAATTCTATCAGAAAAACGGCAACCTAATGCAATCAGACAATCGCAATTAATAGCCGCGTAATTAGCGTGCTCTTCTCCATGCATACCCATCACACCAAGAGAGAGAGGATGATTCTCAGGGAAAATGCCCTTTCCCATGGTTGTGGTGTTGACTGGTATTTTTACTGCATTCACAAATTCCACTAGTTCGTTCTGGGCACCTGCGATGATACAGCCTCCGCCTGCGATGATGAGGGGACGCTCTGACCGAAGAATAATCTCTGCTGCACGCTTTATTGGTAAGGGATTTGGTTTGATGGTTGGTTTGTAGGAGGGTAAGAAAACTTTGTCAGGGATAGGGGTTTTGACATCTGCACTCTGCATGTCTTTGGGAAGGTCAATATAGACCGGACCAGGTCTGCCTTCTGTCGCAATCTTGAATGCCTTTAGGATAATCTCTGCCATCTTTTCAGGATCTGTAACCTTGAAATTATGTTTGGTAATGGGCATGGTAATCCCAACCATATCTGTTTCCTGGAATGCATCTTTTCCTATGAGTGAAATAGGCACCTGTCCTGCCATGGCAACCATGGGTGTGGAATCCATATGTGCATCCATGATGCCCGTTACCATATTGGTCCCACCTGGACCCGATGTACCTAGGATAACGCCAGGCTTTCCGCACGCCCGTGCAAATCCAGCTGCCATATGAGCTGCGCCTTGCTCGTGCCTACAGATGATATTCTGGATGTCTGGATGGTCATAGAGGGCGTCATAGAGGGGGATAATCGCGCCACCAGTAATGCCAAACACCTGTTTTGTGCCTTGTCTTTTTAAGCATTCCACAATGATGTCTTTGCCTTTAATGGTGATCACCCTGTTGCGCATGCGCAGCCATGGCCTTATTGACACCTTTTATCATTGCCTTGACTGATGCCATGATAACGTCTTCATCTACTGCTTCTGAGGAAAAACTCCTGTTTTTATGATCTTCGAAAGTGATGGCTACGCTTGCAAGAGCATCGGTGCCACCGGTGATTGCCCGCAGGTTGTATTCTTTGAGATTGATAAAAGGACCGATGACAGATCGTATAGCTTTGGATGCAGCATCCACAGGTCCAAGCCCTGTTGCAACACCTACTTTCTTCTCACCATTGATAAGCAGACCAACGGTTGATGTTGGGGTGATATTCTTGCCAGTCAAAACGGAGAGGTCTTCTAAAATAACAGCGTCTTCTTTGACAGATGCCATACCAAGTGCATCAACGGCGATGGCAACCACATCTTCCTTTGCCACGGTTTTCTGCTTGTCTGCAAGTGTCTTGACTTTCTGGACGACACTCTCCAGTTGAGTAGGGGTGAGGGTGATGCCTGCTTCCTTTAGTGTTGCGTCAATAGCGTGCTTGCCTGAAAGCTTCCCTATGACAAAGGTGTCGCCTTCCCAACCGATATCCTCCGGAGCCATAATTTCATATGTTTTTTTATAGCTTAAGATGCCATGCTGATGGATGCCAGATTCGTGGGCAAATGCATTTTTCCCAACAATCGCTTTGCTGCGCTGGACAGAAAGCCCGGTAATCTTTTCTACAAGCTTGCTGGTCTTGAATAATTCGTTAGTATTGATTGAAGTATGAACACCGTAGAAATCCGAACGCGTCCTGATGGCCATGACTACTTCTTCTAAAGCGGTGTTGCCTGCGCGCTCGCCAATGCCATTGATGGTGCCTTCAATCTGGGTGGCACCGTTTCTAACTGCTGCAAGAGAGTTGGCGACTGCAAGTCCCAAATCGTTGTGACAATGAGCACTTAAAGTGATACCCGCTATAGTAGGAATATGGTTATGGATATAGCGGAATCGTTCTCCAAACTCTTCCGGCTGGGCGTAGCCCACAGTATCTGGGACATTAATGGTGGTTGCGCCGCAGGCAATTGCAGTCTTAATGACTTTGCACATAAAGTCCATATCCGAGCGTGAAGCATCTTCCGGTGAAAACTCGATGTCCTTGCACAACGAACGGGCATAGGTGACGTGCTCCCTGACCATAGCAAGAATCTCCTCTTGAGATTTTTTGAGCTTGTGCTCCAGATGAATGGAAGAGGTTGCAACAAATACATGAATACGTGGATGCGTCGCTTCCTTAAGTGCATCCCATGCAGCATCGATATCTTTTTTGCTGCATCGCGCAAGTCCGCAGATAATGGGTATTTTTACTTCTCGTGCAATCTGCTGTACAGCATCAAACGATCCCTGTGAAGAAACGGGAAATCCTGCTTCAATAATATCCACACCCAGTTTTTCCAGTTGTTTGGCGATGATAACTTTTTCCTGTACAGAAAGGCTGACGCCAGGACTCTGCTCTCCATCACGAAGCGTGGTGTCGAAGATTTTGATGCGGTTTTGGGTTTGGTTGGTAGTCATGGTATATCCTCATAACGCTGCGCCCCGAGGATAATTGGGCGCAGTTATAGCAGAAGAACTACGACGATAAGCAGCACCAAGAGAATTACAGGGTTTGAGATGCTGGTGGATGTCATTTTCTAAGAGAAGGGCGAGATAATATATAAAGGTTATGCTCTTTTTTGTCATTACTTTCTGATAAATAAAAAGAAAGAAAGTTTTATATAGCATCTGGCGTTCTTGCGGGAGCATGTGTGGCATTTTTGGTGCGTTTGTTGCTGAACAGGATAAAGACGGGCTTGAGCGGGTACTGAACGGTCTGGAGATTGAAGGGGAACGGCACCTGTTTGATGGAAGAAATGTAAAAGAGAGTATGGCAGCTGCTTTTGCCTGGTATGGTATTACACAACAGATGCACCGCGGCCAGGATTCTGTAGGTATCACATCCAATGAAAACGGGATGCTCTACACCGCAAAGAGAATGGTAGAAAAACACACAACTAAGCGGTGGAAAGGTAAGAAGAAACGGCTCAGGCACTATTTTCCACAGGAGGATGTCATGCACCTGCGAGGGAACATGGCATTATCACAGACGCGGTATCCTACTTGTTTTGGGGAGGGTGCAACCCGCAAGGAGCCCATTGACGCAACCCAACCATATGCTGCTGGCCATACGGCATTGGTGCATAACGGGAATGTCTTTAACATAGATGCATTAAGAGAAGAGCTTCCACAGGAGATGTGGAAATTTCCTATAGAAACAGGCATCGATACGGAACTGATGCTGCACACCATAAAAGCACAGCAACCCTTGCTAGAACAGCTTGGAGAAAAGGACTATCACCAAAGAATGTTGTTTCTACGAAAAGAAGGGGATATAAACGCATACCGCAAAGGTACACTCAAAAGCAGCATCGCAGATGCTGTAACACAGGCAATGCCTCTCTTTGAGGGTTCGTTCTCAATGGGAGTAATGGATAAAGACACCATGGTCATTGCACGGGATAAGTATGGCAACAAGCCGCTGTTTTATCTCCAGGTGGGTAAGAGCTATTTCTTTGCGTCAGAGCTTTTTGTTCTGGAAAAGATGAGGCGAGAGGCTGTTCATAATGGGGTGGATACTGCCCATGTGCAGGAGGTTGCTCCAGCAACCATGCTAATCTTCCGAAAAGAAAATGGGTCCATTGATGCAATGGTCAGCCAGTTTACAACACCAGACCCCCATCCTGATGTGTTCGAGTTAATCTATTTCAGCAGGCATAGGGTGAATAATATCTCCAATGTGTTTAATGGTGTGCTTATTGATGATTTCAGGCGGCGTTGCGGTGCTCTGCTCTATGAGGCAGACAAAAAAGAGGGGATGGGGTTTGATGACAACACGCTTGTTGCTGCAATTCTTGGTTCTGGCAAGCCATCTGCAGAAGGGTATGCAAAGGCAGCAGGAACAAAAACAAAACGTATCCTCTGGAAACGGTATGGTGCTGAACGCAGATTTATACAGCCAGATCAACAGCCCAAATATCTGGCTGCATATGAACATATTGATGGCAAGCGCCTCATTCTGACAGATGACAGCATTGTACGTGGGGATACCTTACGGGATGTTATCATGACGCTACGTGGATATGGTACAGGGCATCCAGGCGTTGATGAACTACATATAAGGATTGCTTCTCCACCAGTATTATTCCCTCATTTCTATGGCATTAACATCACCAGCAAAGATGAGCTGATTTTTCAACAGTGTGCTGCTGGCCAGTACCTGAATAGAGAAGATATGGACACAGAAGCGTACCAAAAAGCCATGCAAAATACCCAGAGGTATTTTGCTGCGATCTTTTACGGCTCGCTTGAGGAGAAAAAAGAAATTATAGCACGAGTAAAACAAGAAGATTTTGAGCTTGCAGCCTACATCTGGGAAACTGTTAAACAGGGCAAAAATTACAGGTATCAGAGCGTGGCAGCGATGGAAGGGATTGACCCCAACAAATTCAGTCTGCGTTTCATGCCCATAGAAACTGTTGGGCGGGCGTTGTTTCCAAAAAGTCCTGATCCCAAGGGGGAGTTGCTTGACCACTACAGCACCGACTGCTTTACAGGCGCGTATCCCATCCCCTTGGGGGTAAAACAGACTGCACTGGTAGAGGCACGGGGCATAGTAGCCAGATAGTTACTTCTTTATAGGGGTTAAAATAGAAGAGTTTATAAAAGAATAAACGTCTCTAGGTCAGATGACCTATCTTGTAAACACAATTCAAAACCCAAAAAAGGACATTGCCCCCTATATCAACTCTCTGCTATTTGAGGGGAGTTTAGAATACACGCTTGCTATTGCAAAGGTAGGGTTCCTGCAGTATGTGAGAAAAGGGAAGGAGTACCACCCTTCTTTAAAATATCAAATGGGAAATGTTCTTTTTGATAGTCAAGAAAGAACGGAACAAGATCTGGGCCTTCTGCTGGGTTTCCGCTATCTCATAGCGCAGGAGAAAGGGGAGGTAAAAATAAGAGATGCCCTCTATTTTCCAGAAAATAGAGGAGAAGAACAATTCTTAATGGATTTAGTTTCCAATCACCAGGGGATTCAGATCATACGCTCGCAGGGAGATGAGAAGTTTTGGAAGCAAAGAGTAGGAGAAATAACAACAAGTGAGCGTCTGGAACTAGGGGATCAGAGGGTGGTGGCGTATCGCGTTGCGGCTCTATTCTGCGAGGAAAAGATTCACAGGCCAGATCATCATGAGATTGACTGGAAGCCATGGAAAGGAAGAATTAGACCTTTGAAGGCCCCGTCATCTAGGCGTAAAACATGGCAAAGACATGATTTGTGGGATAAATAACTAGTTGGCATTGTATTAACTAAGATACTTTAATATAGTAGTTCTTCTTTTCTCTTGGTTGACAGAGGTGTATCAACCATGGCGAGACCAAAAGGAAAAATAAAAGTTGTTTGTCAGAACAAGTCCTGTGAACTTTTCCGGAA
>JACRKK010000064.1 GCA_016219795.1 Candidatus Woesearchaeota archaeon
AAATTGAAACAACTGATGTTGAGAATTTCAATGGAATAATTCGTGAGCGTGTTGGCAGATTTGTGCGCCGCACAAAATGCTACGGCAAGAAAACCGAGCGCGTCAGCAACGCGCTCAGCGTATTCCAATTCTACTGGAATATCATGAAACCTATCAACGAAAAACTGACACCAGCAATAATCGAAGGACAAGCAACCAAAGTCTGGACATGGGGAAATTTTCTTCATACAAAATTAAAGTATCTTTAGTAAGACACTACCGATATTGCATTTGTCCTCACCGGATGTGTGCTCATAACTTTAGTCGCCATCGTGCTTGTCGGTGTAGACCTCTGGTCATTCACAAGACCTACGTTCCTTGGCATTCCGCTCTGGCTGCCGTTTTTTGGAGGCATCATCACTATCCTTGTCGTAAGAATTACAGAAACCTTTGTTGAAATAGAACAGAAACGCTAGAAGCTGACGATGTGTGTTCCTAGTTCTTTATTGTACGTGCGCGCTGCCTTGATACCTGCAATCTCCATTACCACTGCCTCAACGCCCACGTAAACTTTACTGTTGTCCCGCACACAACCAACGATGGCCTGCTCATCCCTGCCAAATGCAGCATGGAGATGGACAACGGGCTTGTCGTTCTTCTGGATGATGGTGCCAAAACCAAGAATCTCCCTCGCTTCCTTGAGTGCTTTGAAATTAGGAGTAGGAGGCACTTCTGAGAATTTAGGGCCTGCAATAATAGATGCCTTATCGCTTCCTCCAAGAAGATGTACCACTGCAGTCTTTATCTTCTCCTTGACGGCAAGCATACGCAATGCCTTCATAATATCTTCTTTATGATCCAGCCGCACAAAAAATAACCGCCCTAACTTTGCCTGCCTGTATTGCATAGAACCACTGGAGAATAGAAACCGCTTTTTAAAGATTTTGGAAAACATTTATAACGTCTCTGCCCCTGCACACGCGTATGGCAAGGGAAGCAATCGTTGCAGGCACGTTTTATGCAGGAACAAAAGATACACTCCTCAAACAGATTAAAGGATGCTTTATCTCACCCTTCGGGCCGAAAGTGCTGCCCCGTCCATTAAAGAAGGCAATGCTTAAGGCAGCCATTGTGCCCCACGCAGGATACCAGTATTCAGGTCCAGCAGCAAGCCACATCTTCAGACGCATGGCAGAAGGGGTGCTGCCTGACACGATTATTATTCTTGGTCCAAATCACACGGGGCAGGGAATCACCTCAACGCTGCTTGACAATTGGCAGACTCCCCTGGGAACTGTTTCCGTAGACCAAGAGATCGCATCCTTCCTCATCCAAAACTCCTTTTTGCGGGATGACAAATTTGCCCATCTGCAGGAGCATTCCATAGAAGTCATGCTCCCCTTCCTCCAATACATCTACCATGAACAAGAAAAAGCACTGAGAATCGTGCCCATCGTCGTCTCATCACCCCTCTACCTCCAAAAGCTTGCAGAGGTCATCAAAAAAATTCTTGCCCAGAAAAAAAATATCTGTGTGCTTGCAAGCTCCGACTTCACCCACTATGGAATTTCCTATGGATTTGCTCCGTTCAGCGAGCATGTGCAGGAAAACATCAAACATCTTGACATGGAAGCCATCGAACACATCCAAAGAAAAGACGCACTTGGATTTTTGCAGTATGTCCGACAGAGCGGCGCAACCATCTGCGGCTACCTTCCCATTGCAGTCCTTCTTGAGACGTTTAAGGAAGATCCAACACATCCGGAACTGTTAAGCTATTACACCTCTGCACAGATTTCAAAAGATGACGAACACAGCGTCAGTTACGCTGCCATTGTATTTGAGTAAGCACCAGAAGAGTCAAGAGAAATCACTCATAATGCTTGCCAGATATAACAAATGGGATACATCCCTTATGTCTGGCATTTGTATTTGAGTAAGTTTTTTAAAAAACCCTATGTTAGTCTGCCCCATGAAAACACAAATCTCCGCACTCGAACTCCATTACCTCCTGGCTGAACTACAACCCATCGTTGGTGCAAAGGTAAACAAAGTATATCAACCAGGCGCAAAGGAGCTGCTTTTACATCTCCATCACGCAAGCAAAGGCAAGCTTTCGCTGAGGATACTGGTACCTAACATCCTCTATCTCTGCTCAGAAAAACAGGACAACCCCGAGCGTCCGCCTGGCTTTTGCATGCTGCTTCGGAAACTCTTAGACAATGCGCGCCTAAAGGCCATCACCCAGATAGGTTTTGAGCGCATCGCCTCTTTTACTCTGGAGACCAGAGAAGGCCAGATTGAACTGGTGGTGGAACTCTTCAATAAAGGCAACATCATCTTAGTCAAAGAAGGCACCATCCTTGGCGTCATGGAACAACAAAACTGGAGTGACCGGACGCTGAAAAAAGGAGAAAAATATCAGTATCCCACCACCAAATACAACATCCTGACATTAACAGAAGCAGAACTCTCCGAGCTCTTTGCAACAACAGACCAGGACAGTCTGGTGAAATGCCTGGCACATGACTTAGGTCTTGGTGGCTTCTATGCAGAAGAAGCATGTTTTCGTGCAGGAGTGGACAAAAAAATCTCACCCAAAACAGCCAACACAAAAAAACTGATTACAGCACTCCATGCACTCACCCATGCGCAGCCTGCACCTGCTGTCTACCGTACAGGAAACAAGTTGGAGATCTTGCCGTTTGCACCTGTACAGCCGGTTAGCGAAGACATGCAGCCAATGCCGTCCTTCAACGAAGCGATTGACCAAATCTTCTCGCAGCTTCTGGTACAGGAAAAGTCCACAACACAAAACAAGACCTATACTACTAAAATAAACAAATGGCAGACTATGATCACAGAACAAGAGCAGCAGGTAGAAAAACTCAAGCAACAGGCAGAATGCTATACAGAGCAAGGCGAAAAGATTTACAAAAACTACAAGCTTCTGGCAGACATCCTCTCACAATTGAACGCTGCGCGGGCAAAGCACACCCTATTAGGAATCAAAGAAAAGCTCAAAGGCCACAAGCTCATAAAAGAAGTCAATGCCAAAGACAAGAGTGTGGTTGTCGAGATACAGTAAAATTTATAAGACTGGATAAAGTCCCCCAGAATCCATGACAGGCCATGACTTAGGGGACCTCGCTGAAGCTGCACTGCAAATGCCAGTTAATCGAAGAAGAGTGCTAGGGCTATTGGGATTAGGTGCGCTTGCTGTTGCCCTCAGCGGCTGTGCTGGTACATCTATCAATCCCACCTTAGGTGAGCCAAAAGATAATGAGGGGGAACATCTTCTCATGGACGAAGTTATTGGCTTCAATGGAAGAATCACTGAGAAAGGGGAATGGAACCATCCCAAAGAAAACGGAGGCCACCAGTATTATTTCAAGGCAAAAGGAAACGGTTATTATTTCCAGACGGCAGTTGATAAGAAAGTGTGGGACGCACATCACGTTGATGAAAAGGTCCACATCACCGGTAAATACCATTCAACCCCTCAGGCAGGCACCAACGATTCTCCATTCAATATCAGAGATACTACCCTGAGCATACCGTGGTCTAATAATTATGACAACCCCCAAAATCTTGGCCCTTTCACCTATCAATCAGGTCATGCGTTCAACCATACCTGGAGCTACAGAATCAAGAACGGCGATACGCTCTCAGCTATTGCACAGGATTTTAATATCCGTGATATAGAACACCATCATCCTGTCCTGCGCTTGCCTCTTGGAGAAATCATCACTCAGAAAACTACTGATTATTTCTGGCTCAAAAAAGGGGATAGATTCATCCCTGCGCATGCCCAAAGGCTGCAACCTGGCGAGATGCTTTATCTTATCATCCCCCGTTAAGAGAAAAACCTTAAATACCACCACACCTGTAGAAGGTGGCATGACAGAACTTTCCAAGTTCATGAAAAAAGAGCTTGCCACCTATATTGAGCAGGAAATGGACAAGGGCCATACCCTTACATCTGTCAGAAGCGCATTGCTTCGGGCAGGCCATCATAAAGACCTTATTGACGCTATCATCACCCTTCTCAAGAAACATAATATGGACTTCTCCAAAGTGCTGGAAGAGCCCATCCATTATCCACCGCTCCAGAAAACGATTTATTATGACCTGGTGAACTCCATCGTCAAATATACTGAGGACCAGCTGTCAAGGGGATATTCCCTTGAAGAAATCAAAGAGCGGCTGTATGCCTACGGTCACAGGCACGATACCGTAGAAGCAGCCATTAAGACTGTACAGGGAGATGATCCCCTTGCAAAAATCCCCAAAGACGAAACACAATTTTTCAAGAAAATGGCCCCAGCCCTTACCTTCTTTATTTTGCTTGCAGGACTCTTGGTATTCCTGCTCTACATTGCCATAGCAACCGGAACAGAAGTGCAGATCATCCTCCTTGCGTTCTCGCCTGCCATTCTTAGTCTGGTGTTTTCAAGGGCGGCACTTGCCTATCTCACCCCGCGCTTTATGGTGTGGTTGATTCCCATCCTCTTTACAGGTGGGTTTTATTACCTTACCACAACTCAGAAAAGTGCGCTTGTTGAGAATCTGCAGATTCCCGAACTGACGGGCCTAAATTTTGGCATCTCGCTGGTGCTTGTGGGCATCCTCTATGTTCTTCTGCCAGCTGCAACACCTATTCACAAAAAACCAAAACCGGAAAACATCCAGGGAAAAAAGCAAGAGAACAAGAAACAAGGATCACCGCTTGCAAATGAACAGAAAACGGTTGCGCCTTTAGCACAACCGCGGCTCTATAAGATGTCTGCGTCTGGCCGTGACCCTGTATTGCCGTGAGAGTTTCTGTATTCCCTCATTTTTCTGCAAGCAGCATAGCTGTTTCTGTCCGTAAATCATCTAAAGAGTATCCTGTTTTAAAGCCATGTTCCACTAAATAGTGCTCCATATCCCAGACAGTCAGTTCTGCAATTGATGCTGCTTGTGTAAGGGTTATTCTGCCACCCCTATAATCTTCTGCAGCTTTCTTTTTCATGTGCTCCTTGTACCCAAGAACAATGAGTTTCCTAAGAGTACTGCTCCTATCCAAAACTTCTTCCCTGCTTAAAGTTTCAGTTTGTCAATCGAAAACCGACCCTGCGTTTTCCATTGAACCACTAGTGAACACACTAGTGGAAAACGCAGATTTTAAAGAAGAAGCCAGCCAAAAAAGGTGATGCGTTGATGGCAGAGAAAAAACATGATGCTGCTGGAGCCTGGAACCAGCAGCTGTGGACGTTCGTGGTTCTTGCGCTTCTGGTCGGAGCGACGCTTGGGTTTGTGGTGGGCAGCAGAGGCGGTGCTGATGATGTGAGTGGGGGGGCGGTTGCTATTGCACAACCACTTAAATATAACGTCGCAAAACAGTATTTAGGTGAGGGGGGGTATTATGCGTTTTTTGGTGGAATTACACATACCCCTCCTTTTGAAACTGAAGTCTATGTTAATTGTCCCGCTGGAACAAGTTCAGTAGTTTATGGGGGATGTGGTGAACCGGGGATGATATATGCTGGCATACCAGTATATTTAACTCAAACACGTTTTGTTGGAGGCGCGAATGGTCCTGGATGGTATTGCAGTTATCTGGTTGCTTCGCCCTTCCCGCCGGAATTTGGGTACAATGCATTCAACACAACATATATCGCTGCACACGTTTACTGCAAATAATCACTTTTTTTCTTTCCTTTTCTTCTTCCTTTCCCTAACAAACCACCACAACATTTAAATAATAGTCATCCTTTTTTAGGATAATCCTTTTTTAGGATAATCATTTGCAAGGGAAGAACCACCACATGAAATTTTATAATAGGGAAGAGGAGCTAAGAAGCATCAACCGTTTTATTGACCAGTCGGCAAAGAAATCATTTCTTTTGGTTTTTGCCGGCAGGCGTAGGATAGGAAAAACAAGGTTGGTTTCAGAAGCGCTTGCTGGCGTCCGGTATCTTGATTTCTTTGTTCCTGTCAAAGAAAAAGGGCTTGTTCTTTCCGAGTTTAAGGCAGAGGTTGCAGAAAAGCTTGGTTACTCTCCAGAATTCCCCACCGTTGAGTCTTTTCTGGAATACCTGTTCACCCAAAAAGACAATCTGTGCATCTTTTTTGATGAGTTTCAGAATATGCTGCGCGTTGATGAAGGCTTCTTCCATTCTTTCCAGAAGTATTGGGACAAATACAAAGACCAAAAAAAGTTTAGGGTATTCATTTCAGGCTCTTATGTGGGGACTATCAAGAGAATATTCCAGGATAAAAAGGCACCACTGTTTGGCAGGGCTGATGCATTCTTTAAAATACGACCGCTGGGTCTGCCTACAATACTGCAAATTCTTACGGATTTAGGCATTAAAGAACCAGAACAGCAGTTCCTGTTGTATGGCATTTTTGGAGGCATTCCACGGTATTATGAATTTATTGAAACCGCTTCCTCACGCAATTTTTGGGGATTGATAGAGGAACTGTTTACTAATGAAGGCTCTGTTCTCGTCTATGAGGGAAAAAATATTCTTATTGAAGAATTTGGGAAGCGGTACAAGCTTTATTTTTCCATTCTTGAAGCGGTTGCCCATGGGAAAACTTCACTTACCGGTATAGCTGATACTATCCAACAAAAGCCAGGCACGATTACAAAACATATGATTCTGTTGGAGGATTATTATGAGATTCTGGGCAGAAAATATCCTATCACTGAAAAAAAAAGCAAAAAGAGCCGATATGGATTCAATGACTATTTCCTACAGTTCTGGTTTAGATTTATACAGCACAACTGGAATCTTTTAGAAGAAAACCAGAGGGGGCTCTTGCTGGAAATAGTGAAGAGGGATTTCAGCCAGTACTTCGGTTGGGTCTTTGAACAGATTGTGCAGGAATTTATCTATCTCGCCAATAAGAGCAAGGTCTTTGGTGAACAGTTTGAAGCAGTTGGTTCTTGGTGGGATAAAGGCAAGGAGATTGATATTGTTGCGTTTAATGAGCACCAGAGGTCCATCTTGTTTGGGGAATGTAAATGGCAGGCATCAGTTAATGCAAAGTCCATTATTGCTGAGCTTGCTAAAAAGACAGAGCATGTGCAATGGTACAATGGCAAAAGAAAGGAATGTTTTGCTGTTTTTGCAAAATCGTTCAGCAAACGTATGACGGCATTTGAGGGGAGACCTGTACTTTGCTTGGATCTGGTGGACATGATAAACATACTTATATCTACTCCCTAAAATGAATCAGCCGATAACGCGTGTTGACAAGCCCCCATTCTAAAAAGATAAGCAGAAGTCCGATAACCATAAAAGCGTAGGAGAGGTCTTTCTTGAGCTGGGTTGGTTTGGTGTGGGATGCAATTTCGGTATAGGCAGAAGCAAGCTCTTCCTTATCAGTTGCCCGGTAATACTGTCCGCTGGTCTTTTGCGCAATGTTCTGCAGCATTACCTCATCCAGGGTAAAACTAACATTATAGCGTGCAAGTTCATCCTGTACTGGTTTTGGAAGGATGCTAAGACTCCCTGCCTCTGTCCCCATACCTATAGTATAGATGGTGATGTGAGCGTCCTGAGCAGTTTCAATGACCGTATCAATGGCGCTTTTTTCAAGGACGTTTTCCTGGCCGTCAGTTAGAAGAATCAGGACACGCGACTGATCCTCAGAAAGCAGAAGATTGGTCCCTGTGAGAATGGCATCGCCAAGGGAAGTGCCTGCCGCCTCTTTCAATTTAAGCCCCAGGATTGTGCTCTTGGTCTGGCGTGCATTATCGCTTAAACGCTGATCCACATAGGCAATACCGGCAAACGAAACAACACCCATCTTTGCCTGGGATGAAAGTGAATCGACAAATTGTGCCGCTGCTTCTTTGGCAGCGTCAAAACGGGAGGGCTTGATATCGTCAAGACTCATGCTGCCTGAAGCATCAATGGCAAGCACAAAATTATAGTCGTTGGAATACCCTTGGTACCACAGCTCAATCCCTGCTGCAGAGAAAATAAAGAACAGGAGAATAAAAACGCGAAGCACAAGCTTTGGCATTTCTTTGCTGATGACCTTCTCCCCGCTGACGCGCCTGATGGCCTCAAAATTGGCAAACTTCATGGCCTTGAGTTTGGTGTAGCGCACCAGATAAAAATGCGTAATCACCATCAGAGGAATGCTTAAGAGAAACCACAGAAACAGCGGTCTGGTAAAGACAATCTCAACCATCTAGAGCATCCTCATTTTTCGCGTAGCAAAATAACGGATCATGGGATTGACAAAAGACTGGGTAGTATCAAGACACAGAAAATTGGATTTATAGCGAGAAAAAATATGTTGAACTTCTTTGAGTTTTTCCTCTGCTGCCTGTGCATACTGCACCTGTATTTCTGAAGGGTTGATCTCCATTTTTTCACCGTTGGTAGGATCTTCAACTAGGATGCTTCCTACACCATGTGGGAGAGCATAATCACGGGGATCGCGAACCATGACACCCAAAACCACCTCAAATTTGGCACTGAGCACCTCAAAATATTTTTCCCAACCCGGCTCAAGCCCAAGGAAATCAGAGATAATAATCAAAAGCTTGCCGGTCTTTATGGTTGAGGTAAGATGCCGAAGTGAACGGGCAAAATTAAGCCTTCCCTCATAATATTCCGGATTCAGCAACGCCTTTGTCACCACATGAAACTGTTTCTGTCCAGATGACGGGCTGACGAATTTTTTAAGGCCTTCATTAATCATCGCAAGCCCCACTCTGTCCCCTACCTGAAGTATGCCAAAAGCCAGGGACGCCACAAGCTCGATGACATACTCGTTTTTGAGTTTTTCAGTAGAGCCAAAAGACATGGTAGAACTGGTATCCACCACAAAGAAGACATCAAGATTGCGCTCCTCCACAGATACCTTGACCATAACATCACCGGAGCGCAAAGAGGCCTTCCAGTCAATCATATGCGCATCGTCTGACTGATCGTATTTCCTATATCGATCAAACTCAATCCCTGGACCCTTAAAGAGGCTCTGATAATTACCAGCATAGCTTGATTCCAGCTGGCGCTTGGTGAATACATCAAGCTTCGTAATCTGGGAAATGAGATTAACCTTAAATTCTCGCATGGACTTGACCTCGTGATTGCCTGATCAGAGAGGAATACGGAAGGAATTCAGGAGATAGGCACTCTAGACAGTACCTCATGGATAACATCATCTGTGCTGATGCCGCTTGCTTGCCCCTCATAGTTCAAGATGATGCGGTGCCGCAGCACATCCAAGGCAACGTCCTTGACATCCTGTGGAGTCACGAACGTCCTGCCATTAAAAAGCGCCTGTGCTTTGGATGCTATGAAAATGCCAATGGATGCTCGTGGAGATGCACCCCATGCAATAAGTTTACCTGATCTGATAGCATACTTGTCAGGATGACGTGTCGCATCTACAATGCGTACGATATATTTTTCCACCTTCTTGTCAAGATAAATCTTTTTGGTGTTTTGCTGCATCTCCTGCATCCTCTCCGGTGTCAGAACCGGCTGGAGGTTGAAATGCTCGAACTGATTAAGAGTGATATTTTTATGAAGAATCTGCTCCTCCTCGTGGGTGCTTGGATACCCAATATTCAGCTTGAACAAAAACCTATCAATCTGGGCTTCAGGCAGAGGATAAGTCCCCAGTTGTTCTAGGGGGTTTTGCGTGGCAAGCACAAAAAAAGGACTATCAAACATGAAGGTCTCTTTGCCAATAGTGACCTGCCGCTCCTGCATCGCTTCCAGAAGCGCAGATTGCACCTTTGGCGGTGCCCTGTTGATTTCATCTGCCAAAATGATATTATGAAAGATGGGTCCCTTTACCACATAGAAGCCTTTTTTGTCATCATAACTGGTGATACCTACAATATCTGTGGGCAGAAGATCTGGTGTAAACTGGATTCTTGAAAAACTGCATTTGACAACAGAAGCAAGGCTCCGCACAATAAGGGTTTTAGCAATACCGGGAATACCCTCAATGAGGACGTGGCCAGAACAGACAAATGCCTTAAGAAAGCTGTTGACAATCTCTTCCTGGCCGACGACAACTTTGGAAAGCTCATCTCTGACTTTCTGGAGGCATTCCAAATCCTCTTGGATAACCTTGGCAAAGTCTTCTTCCTGCTGCGGTCCCTCTTTTTTTACTTCTTTTTTGCCTGATGGCATGCCTCATTCTAAATCCCACTGATATATATATGTTTGCCTCCGGTGATATTGAAAAGTTCGTATAGCAAGGCTTTTAGCCTTGCCCAAAGGTTGTGAGCTACAACCTTTGTTGCTATTTCAGCCCTTCTTCCTTTAACCGTATAAGCAAGGAGTGCGTCTCCGTATTTGTTTTTGAACATAA
>JACRKK010000065.1 GCA_016219795.1 Candidatus Woesearchaeota archaeon
GCAATGGTATATAACAGAAGGTCAGAAAAAACACTGGCAGAAGCACACTTATGAGGAATATTGCCTTGTGAAGCATCAACGTCTCCTTACGCAGTACAGCTAGTCGTAAACGCTGCGGGCTTCAGCCCGCAGCAGTTTACTCAAATTCCTCTAAGAGAAGTTTGACAAATAGATGGTTAATCAAACTCCTCTATAGTTTATTCTTCCCAGACAGAAAACTATAAGAAACTGCGCATAGTTCACAAGATCATGCGCAAAGCAATCCTTATGATAATGATGCTGCTTTTGCTCGCCACTTCAGTCGATGCTGCACGCAGAATGCTGCTTTATGAAGGCCAGAAAGTGCTCTTCACTGTTGATGACAGCAACCACGTGCTTGAGGCAAAACAGATTTCCGACCAAAGCAGAAAAGTCATGTTCGCCTTTGACGGCGAAAAGAGCAGGCCTCTGTCAGAAAAAGAAACTTATAGGTTCAGCGACGGCTCTGAAGTGTTTGTAGGCCATCTGTATCTCAATCAGGGAACCAGGGTGCCGGACATGGCTGATATCTATTTCACACTCAAAATTGAGGCAGTAAACAGGACAAGCGTAACTGCAACAACAACCACACCAAACAAATATACATTTGTCCTGGAATCGCCTGATCTCCGCAAGAAAACACTACATTGGGTTCGCAGCTATTATGGAATTTACTGACGACGCTGCTCTATCGCTTTTCCCAACTTCCTGATGCCGCGCACAATCTTTTTGCGTTTGGACACAAGCTCTGGCTCCGTACCCATTCTCTTGCCGATGGCTCTGACCTCAGAGCGGATTTCTTCTAGAATCCTGTTCTGCTGCTTTCCCTGATACCAACGCACAATCAAAAGGATAACATAGATGCCAAAAATGCCGCCAACCAATGCCTCAATGTTCCGCATCACGCCAGGCAGGGTATGGATGATGGAAACCGTTGCATCCTCTAATATAACCATAGTTTACACCCCAAGCGAAAACTATATATAAATTTACCGCAAAGCTTCTCTCATGAGTTCTCATAACAGCCAAAAGAAGATAGTCATCGTTGGAGGAGGTTTTGCGGGTCTTGCGTCTGCTGCCTATCTGCAGCAGGCAGACAAAACACTGGATATCACCCTCATTGACAGGAAAGAATACCATCTTTTTGTTCCGGCACTGACTGAATATCTTGGGGGATATATAGATAAAAAAAAAATTACCTTTCCGCTTAAGGAGACGCTGGAAAAGAACAACATCCGTTTTGTCAAAGGGACGTTTAAAGCAATTTCCCCCCAAAAAAAAGAGATTGCTATTGAGGGACACCATTTTCCCTATGATTATGCGGTCCTTGCCCTTGGCTCTGAAACCAATACTTTTGGAATACAGGGAATTTTAGAATATACCTCCGGGCTTAAATGCATAAGTGATGCAGACAGCATCAAAAAAAAAATAAAGGATGTATGTACAACTAAAAAGGAAATATCCGTTGCTGTCATTGGTGGAGGCATTACGGGTGTACAGCTGGCTGCGTATCTCAGACCCCATCTCTCCAAAAACTATCCGCAGCATGCCGTCTCATTTACTATCTTAGATGGCGCACCAAGACTGCTCAAAGAATTACCTGAAGATGTAAGCAAAAAAATTGAAGACTATTTCCTAAACCAAAAAATAAATATGCTCTTCAATGCAAAGGTAACAAAAATAGAATATCATAAAATCCGTCTGGGGGAACGGTCTGTGCCGGCAGATATCATCATATGGGTTGCTGGAGTCAGACCCCCTAAAATCATTGAAAAATGCGGCGTAGCCGCAACACCCAAAGGTATTATTGTGGATGAATACTTTAGGAGCATAACTGACCAATTTGTCTATGCAGTCGGAGACTGCATCGCTTTTCAGGATGAAACCCTTGAAAAAGGATGGGTACGGAGGGCGCAGAATGCCCACAAACATGCGCGTATCGTCGCAGCAAACATCATAGCAGATATACAGAAAAAAGAAAAGATAACATTTAAGCCAACGCCCATCCCCACCATCGTTGTCCTGCCCCACAAAGCCATCCTTATCCAGAACAACCATTATTTCCAGAACAGGCTTATCAACACACTTGACCATTGCATACGATACAGGCATATGTTGTTTTACAAGTCAAGATTTGGGAGAATAATGCGATGGCTATTTTAATTCCCTGGGAAAAATACAAACCATTTGCTGCGCCGCTCTTGCGTATGGGTTTAAGTCTAGTCTTCTTGTGGTTTGGCATCAGCCAACTTGTCAATCCCGAGTCATTTCTGGGATATGTGCCCCAATGGCTCTACCAGCATGATATTACCATGACGCATTCCCATGCCCTGCAATTGATGCATGACATTCCTAAACCCGATGTGCATTTCATCATCATGGCAAATGGTGTTCTTGAGACAGTTTTGGGGTTGCTTCTAATCCTGGGTCTGTGGATAAGGGGAGCTGCATTCCTCTTGGGCTTGCATCTCTTAGGCATCATGTTCAGCTTGGGATATAATGATATTGCGGTCAGGGATTTTGGACTTGCAATGGCAACTTTTGTGGTGATGCTTAATGGAAACGACAGGTGGTGTGTACCATGGCGACGCTTAAAAAATTAGAGGGAGATATAACTGCGCTTAAAGAGCGCAACAGGCGGGTGGAGAGTGACAAGGCGTGGGAAGTCAGCTGGACCAGAAGATTGGTCATTGCAGCAGCCACGTATGTCGTAGCAGGTATCTGGCTTGTCGTCATCCATGATATGTATCCCTGGCTCAAGGCCTTTGTGCCTGCAGGTGGTTACCTACTGTCCACACTGACAATTTCTGCTGCAAAGAAGCGGTGGATAAAAAACCTTTAAAAACACACCCAAAACCACAGGCACATGAATGATGATCTACCCTCATTGATGCTAAAGGCACAAGTTATCTACAGACAGAACTTTCCCATGGAAACCTGCTTTGAGCGAGCGGTCTTCTTCAGCTGGGGCTGTACCATTGGCGACTGCGCATTCTGTTATATGAGCATTCAGCCGGAAAGCAAGAAGCCAACGGAAACCAAGCGAAGCACAGCCTCAATCCTTGCCGAATTCATGCTGGCGAAAAAACTGGGGTGGGACATCGGCTTTTTTACCGGAGGCATTGGCGTCTTCAAGCCCGATGAGATGGAATACCTGCTCAAATGCATCCATGAAATCCTGCACGAGAAAATCTGGCTTTCTATCGGCCCGTTGCCCCGGCCGCTTCTTGAGCGTTACGCACCATACATCAAAGGCATAGTGGGCTCTACAGAAACCATCAACCCGAAACTACACAAAAAAGTCTGCCCGTCAAAACCGCTTCTGCCCTATGAAAAAATGTTTGAGTGCGCAAAACAGATGGGGCTTCTGCGAGCAATGACCTTCATCGTCGGTCTGGGAGAAACAAAAGAAGATCTGCCCCTGCTTCTTGACTTTATCAAGAAGTACGACATCAACAAAATCCATGTATACGGTCTCATCCCCACCAAAGGCACCCTTTACGAAAACGCTCCAGTACCTACCAAAGAAGAGCAGGCCTGGTGGATTGCACAACTGCGCATTGCATTCCCAGAAATCGACATCCAGTGCGGCGTCTGGGAAGACAGGGCTGAACGGATAGATTTCCTGCTAAAGGCAGGAGCAAACTCCATCTCCAAATTCAAGGCGACAAAATTGTTCGGAGGCGCTGTTGCAAAAGAAATAGAAGACCAGGCGAAGAAAGCCGGGCGCCATTTTAGGGGTACGCTCACCAAATTCCCCGAAGCGAACTGGGATGCAGAAGTCAGTCAGCTTCCATTTCCTGATGAGCTGAAGCGACAGATTAGGGAAAAGTTGGAGGCTTATCTGGTGCGGATGCAAAAGAACAGAAAGATACAAGAACATTCTATTAGTGTTCATCTGATTTAAAACGCCGCCGTATCATATGAGCGCTTCCTATAGCAGAAAGCCCCAGTACTATTGCTGCATGGGTATAATAAACATCATAATGGGTGACTTTCTTCTGGTAAACCATTGTCATCTACTTTTTCCCTTCAGCCATAGAATCTGCGTTTTCCACTAGTGTATTCACTAGTGGTTCAATGGAAAGTTGAAAGTCGTGTTATTATCGCTTTAGCGACTTTCAACATCTATGAAAAAGCACTTTAGTGATTTATCCTGTTCCCATTATGTGATTCCAACTTGTGCATTTTCATAGAAAACGCAGGGTTAAAGAAAA
>JACRKK010000066.1 GCA_016219795.1 Candidatus Woesearchaeota archaeon
ACACTAACACTACTAGAATAGACCAACAATAGGTCATAAGAAATTCCATGGCTGCCTGAGATTTCATGCGTATTCCCTCTTATAGATGGCAAGCATGCTTAAAAAAAGCGTGGCAATGAGGGGTCCGATAAGAATACCTACAAATCCGAAGACATTCAATCCACCAAAAACACTAAGGAACATAAGCAGGGGATGTACTCGGGAATGGCTGCCAATCAGCTTTGGCCGCAGCAAGTTGTCAACGCTGCTGATAATCAGGACACCATAGATAAATAATCCAATCCCTGCACCATACTGGTGTTGCACCACAAGAAGGAGTGATATAGGTACCCACACCATCGCAGTTCCTAAGACCGGCAATAGAGAGAGTATGGCCATGATAAATCCCCAAAGAAGGGGGGCATGGAACCCCAAAACCCAAAGTGCCAGACCACCTAAAAGACCCTGAATTGCTCCCACCAACATAGTTCCATAGAAGACACCATGAATCGTCTCCTTAAACTCTCTAAAGATATTTTCTTCCTGGGATTTAGTAAGGGGTATAAGGATACCAAGTCCTGAGCGTATGGTTTCATGATCTTTGAAGAAATAATACAACGCCACAAAAGAGATGAACCCTGCAAGGATAACGCTGGAAACACCAGCAAGGATATCAGATGTCCTACTAAACAGAAAACCAATAAGTTTGCCTGAAGAATCGTTGATGGTAGAACTTACCTGGGGGTCTGCAAACCATGTCTGTACGGTGCTGCAAAGTTCTTCGCTCGGCTTGCAGGAAAGAAGGGAAGGCACATAGCTTTTCAGCGATCCTGCAAAGAGGTAGGCCTCATTGGCAAGTGCAAACAGAGCAAAACCAAGAGGCACAATAATGACCATTAACACAAGGACACAGGAAACGAAAGCACCGAAACCTTTGCTTCTTAGCTTTTTTTGAATCCAGATATTAAAAGGATTGCACAAAACAAATAAAAAGATGGCAAGAGCCAACGCGACAACAAATGGAGCAAGCAGCCTATAGAAGAGGTAAAGCATTATCAAAAGGGATGTCACAATGAAATATTTAGTGTATCGTTTGGATTCCATGACGCCTCCTTTTTTCTTCCAGAGTTATTATGGTATTTAAATGTTTGTCCAAAGAGAAATCTTTATAAAAATACGTTGGCATTCTACAAAACCATGATTCTTGCAAGTAAACGACCATTGATTATGGGGATTGTAAATGTTACCCCTGATTCATTTTCAGATGGTGGGTTATTCTTTACTAAGAAAAATGCAATGATGCAAGCCAAAAGAATGGTAGCAGAGGGCACCGATATCCTGGATATAGGGGGAGAAAGCTCAAGGCCAGGATCTGGTCCTGTTTCAATAGATGAAGAGCTTCGTCGAGTTGCTCCGGTTATTGCTTCCCTGAAAAAAAGAGTGATGGTCCCCCTCTCTATTGACACCTGTAAACCAGAAGTTGCAGAAGCATGTCTTAAGCTAGGTGCATTGGTCATCAATGATATTAATGGGTTACGCAATCCCCAAATGGTCAGGGTTGCAGCAAAGTACAAGGCGGCAGTAGTCATTATGCACATGCAGGGCAAACCCAAGACCATGCAGAAGAACCCCCAGTATAAGGATGTGGTGAAAGATATCAAGGTTTTCCTGAAAAAACAGGTTGCTCTTGCAAGGAAAGCAGGGATTAGGGACATTGCTGTTGATCCTGGCATTGGCTTTGGAAAGACGGTACAGCACAATCTTGAGATACTGAAACGGCTTGGTGAATTTAAGGATTTTGGGTGCCCCCTGCTATTGGGCGTCTCGAGAAAATCATTTATTGGAACAGTCACAGGCCTGCCTCCCAAAGACAGGCTTGAAGGCACGCTTGCATCCATTGCCGTTGGTATCTTCAACGGTGCGGATATCGTCAGGGTGCATGATGTAAAGGAAGCACAGCGCGCAGTACTTCTGGCCCAAGCAATTAAGGAGGGAAAAACATGGATGCCATTCACATAAAAGACCTTAAAGTGAACTGCCATCTTGGAATAACAGAAAGAGAGCAGAAAAAAAAGCAGCAGATCATCATGGATGTTTCGCTTTATTTTTCCTTAAAGAGGCCTGGCAGGACAGATAATCTCAAAGACACAATAGACTACAGGACGGTTGCAGCAGGGATACTTGCTGAAGTTAACGGAAAAAAATTTTACCTGATTGAACATCTGGCAGAGGTCATTGCAACAGTTGTACTTAAAGACAAACGTGTACGGAAAACAAAAATTGTAGTCAAAAAGCTATCAGCTCTGAAAACATATAACGCAAGCTTTGCAGCAGTGGAAATAATGCGCCATGGTTAAAGTCTATCTGAGCATAGGTTCAAACCTTGGAAATGAAAGAAGAAACCTAGAGCAGGCAATTGCATTTCTTAAAGAGAAATGCAAGATTATAAAGGTCTCCCCCTTCTACAAAACCAAGCCCATGTATTCTAAAAACCAACCTGCATTTCTGAATGCAGCTATAGGGGTGGAAACTGCGCTTTCTCCCAAGGAATTACTCTTCTTTTTGAAGAGTATAGAGAAAAGAATGGGTAGAAAAAAAGCAAAGAGATATGGGCCCCGATTGATTGATATAGATATCCTTCTTTATGGAAAGCAGATTATTAAAAATAGGGGATTAATTATACCACACCCAAGGATGCAGGAACGGCAGTTTGTCCTGCAGCCGCTTGCAGAGATTGCGCCCAAGGTAGTCCATCCTCTGTTAAAGAAAAGGATAACAACCCTGTTAAGGCAACAGATCATTAGAAATTAACTATTCATACCCGCTTTTTGCAACACGTCTTCATCTCATCCATATCACAGAAGGTAGAGAAGAATGTGTGGAGCATAGTATCAAGCTCTTTCTTTCCTTTCTTGGAGAGTGTATATCGCTTTTCTGCATCAACATCAAGAAGCTCCTTATCTTTGAGGTATTTAAGAACTGGATAGATGGTGCCGGGGCTTGGCTTGCTTCCTTTTCGCTTCTCCAGTTCAAGCGCAAGTTCTGCGCCAGTCATATTTTTCTTGCTGATGAGCCAAAGGACAATGAAAGAAAGCATCCCTTTCATGGTGCATTCGTGTGTCATATGCGTTTTATGGCAAGTGCCCTTTATATACTTTGCGCCCAAGAATATCGTAAAACCGATAGATATATTAAATGAGTATCGTATTCCCGATATATGGGCCAAACAGAAGGTCCGGAGGAGAAAACCATGCATTGCGGAACAAGTTGTTGCGGAGCAGAGTATGAAGACGGGCGCTTTTTAACTAAGGATGAGAAAGTTAAAATGTTGCTGGAGTACAAAGAAAAGCTTGAACAGGAAGTCAAGGGAATTGAAGAGACAATTTCCTCACTAAAAAAGGCTGCTTAAGTTTTTTTCTTTTTTTTTATAACTTGTAAAATCCTTCGCGATGCCAAATAGACAAGAAAAGTGAATGGATAGGGGCGAGGAGCAGATGGAGCACCATGCTTGCAGAACAGGTTCTGCAGCACATCCTCGTACCTCGGATGTTTGGTAGTGCGTGTAAGGGGAATATTGCTTCGCAAATTCCCCGGGACTTAAAAAAGAAGGATAGGGGCGAGGGGACTTGAACCCCTGATTCTCACCGTGTGAAGGTGATGTCATAGCCGCTAGACCACGCCCCTGTACCGTGTCAGATGTAAAGTATCAAGAAGTTTATATGGTTTGCTGTTGTTAAGACTACTCCTTTTTGGGGGTCTTATACTGAGTTGCTTTCAGCGGAAAAAATGTTAGTTCGCCAGGAAGGCCATCCCTCATTTTCCAGCCTGCTCCAGCAGTTGTTTCAAGATACACAAATTTAGGTGTTCTAGGTCAACAATAGATTACATTGCCTTCATCATCAAGGTATGCATCGACAGGCTCAGGAACCTTAAAGAGTCCTTGTCTTCTTAGATCCTCCCTCTCCCTCTGATCCTGCAGCTTTACAGCATCGTTCATAGAAAGTGTTTTCATCTCATCCTCTGTCAGATAATTCTCACCATTGCCAAATGAATAAAGGATAGGATCACCTTCTATCATAATACGTAATGCAACTTCTTTTCCGAATGAACCCCTATTCTTTCCATATTTAGCAGCCCACTCCCGTGAAGCCTGGAGGCAAGTAGTCCCCCTAGGGAGTGTTATATAGAGAACTTGGAATAACCCTATTTTTTGAAAAAAAATACCTTTTCGTCTAGAAATCTGCAATAGAAATGGTTGTTATCTTCTTTGACTTTCACTCATTTTCCTTATTATGCTCTTTTTTTATAGTGCTCTCGCTAG
>JACRKK010000004.1 GCA_016219795.1 Candidatus Woesearchaeota archaeon
ACTTTCAACATCCATGAAAAAGCACTTTAGTGTTCTATCCTGTTCCCATTATGTGATTCCAACGTGTGCATTTTCATGGAAAACGCAGGGTTAAAGAAAATCGGCCCAAGCGTTGCGAGAATGCCGTCGGTCTATTGACCGACGGTGGTTGCCGAAAGCGTAGCTTGAGCGCAAATAGGAAGAACTTGTTCTTCCGTGGCCGATTTTCTTTTTACTGGTGGAACGCTTCTGTGCAGATGATGGCATCAAAAAAACCATGCCTAAAGGGCATGGCATCTGCCGATCCCATCTTCAAAACAACAGGAGATGGCAGCTTCTTTCGTGCAATGGCAAGCATCTTTGATGAGAAGTAAAGGCCAAACAATTGGATTTTTGGGTTATGGGTCTTGAGCAGCTGCAAGGCATATCCTGTACCACAGGCAATGTCCAGTACCCTCATATCTTCGCTAAGTGTAAGTTGCTCCACGGTCTTTCGCTGGATATAACGCATCCAGAAACCAAAGATAAATGAATCATAACTTTGGGCCCATTTCTGGAAGAAGACTAAAGACTTCTGCTCCTTTTCATGTCGGTTTTTCATCACGTTCTCACCAGGCTTTGCCTTGCAAGCTCCCTTCCCTTAGGTGTCAGCAAAAGCAGCTTTCCCTTTTTCAATAATAGTTCCCTTGCTGCAGATGCCTCTACAACTTTTTTGGCAAAAAAAATCGACCATTCCATATGCTGCTGCGCATTGCGCAACGTATTCTCCACTGCTTCCTCATCCTTGCCTTCATGGGTCAAGAGGTGTACCATAAGCATTTCCAAAGCAAAATTAAGTTTGTTCGTCCTGTGCTGCAACAACTGGGAAAGCAAGCCCTTTTGGGGTGCAAAAAGCAGTGCGAGCAAAAAAAAGAAACCGGCCATCATGGCCATGGATCCTGCAATGGACGCATCAAAGGCATGGGCAAGTGCATAGCCTGTCACTGCAGCAAGAATCCCAAGACAAGCGCTAACGGCAATCATCCGTCCTAGTTTTTGCGTAAGAAGATACGCTGTTGCAGGAGGAGCAATCATGAGGGCTACAACAAGAATCGAGCCCACAGCATCAAACGCGCCAACTGCAGTGATGCTCACCAAAGCCATGAGGAGATAATGAATGACTGCAGGGGAAAAGCCAAGTGCTGCAGCAAGGCCAGCATCAAAGGTGGCTAATTTGAGTTCCTTATAAAACAAAGCAATGAAAATGATGTCTGCAAGAAGTATAGCTCCCATCAGCCAGACCCCTACAGGCCCTACATCTGCTCCAAACAACGTCATTCTATGAAATGGTGCAAAGGCAATCTCCCCAAGCAAGACAGCATCTGTGTCAAGATGGATCTTGCTTGCAAAAAGATTAATCAGAATAACACCCAGTGAAAATAATGCAGGAAAGACAAGACCCATAGATGCATCCGCTTTTAATTTTCCTGTCCCTATGATTAGTTCTGTCAGGGTAACAGTCAGGATGCCGGTTAGGGCTGCGCCTATGATCAAGAGTGGGGATGCAAAATCTTTTACCACAAAGAAGGCCAGAACAATCCCTAAGAGTATTGCATGGCTAATAGCGTCGCTCATAAGGGAGACTTTCCGAAGCACAAGAAATACACCACACAGTGAGCAGGCAACAGCAACTACTGCAGCCAGCATCATGATTTCAAATTGAGGAGTCATTCAACTGCACCCCATTCCTGCTCAAGCAGTCTTGCCTCTTTTAGGCCAAGTTCAGTTAAATTCCATAAATCACCCTGTTGCTCAACAAAATGCAATTCGGAAAGCTGCTCTAAGCTTTTCTCAACGCCTGTTGCATCAACTGCTCTAAGAGATGCAAGAGTATGCGGGTAAAATGGGTTTTTGTGGCTTTCTGAAAGCCGAAGCAGGGTGAGCAGTACGCTTGCGATCCTTATCTTTTTTTTATTGGTCCGTGCCTGCATCCAGTCTTTAAGGAGACCCCGGTGGGGAGAGAACACAAGAGATGCTGCAACAAAGAATCCCATAATTACGACAATGGCTGGTCCTGTAGGGAGCCCCGGGATTGCGCTGCTGGAGAGCACCCCAAGTATTCCTGAAATGCTTCCTATGCTTCCTGCAAGCAGAACCATTTTCCCAAGGTGATCTGTCCACTGCCGTGCAGACACTGCAGGTCCAATAACTAAAGCACTCATCAGCACAACACCCACAGTCTGCAAGCCTATAGCAATAGCAACAACCAGAAGAGTAACAAGAAACACCTCCAGCAATTTCACAGGAAAGCCAAGGCTTTTGGCAAACCCAAGATCAAAGGATATTATTTTAAATTCTTTCCAGAAAAGGGATAGGCAGAGCAGGGCAATAAAGCCAAAGGCAAGCATAGTGTAGACGTCTGCTTCCAAAAGTGTTGATGCGTTTCCAAAGAGAAACGTATCAAGCCCTGCCTTCTTTGCGGTGGGCAGCTTCTGAATAATGGTGAGCAGAAATATGCCAAAACCAAAAAAGACAGAAAGGATAATGCCAAGTGCTGCATCCTCCTTAAGGCGGGTTGTCTTGGTAATGAGCATCACAAGCAGCGTCCCTATCCAGCCGGCAATAAGTGCACCTAAAAGAAGAGATAACGGACTTTTTGTTTGGGTAATCAGAAAAGCAAGGGCAACACCAGGAAGTGCAGCGTGGGAAATTGCATCCCCAAGCAGGCTTTGCCTTCTGAGTACCGCAAAGCATCCAAGAGAGCCTGCAACAAATCCGATGAGTGCTGATCCTGCAAGCACTATCTGCAGGGTGTAATCAAAACTAAACAAACCTAAGAACATTCCCTATCCCCCCATAGTACCTAAAAATGCTGCTCTGCCTCCATATGTTTTATGGAGATTTTGCGGTGTTACTGATTCATGCACAGGGCCTAGTGCTATTTTTCTGACGTTAAGCAGAAGCACCCAGTCAAAGTATTCCTTGAGCGTCTGGATGTCATGGTGGACTACAATTACCGTCTTGCCCTGCTTTCTTAGTTCCTGGAGTAGCGTAATAATGGCTTTTTCTGTCGTAGCATCAACACCTGCAAACGGCTCGTCCATAAAATAGAGGGCTGCATCCTGTACCAATGCCCGTGCAAGAAACACGCGCTGTTGCTGGCCTCCTGAAAGCTGGCTGATCTGCCTATGTGCGAATTGCTCCATCCCAACTTTTTGGAGGGATTGCGTTGCTAGTTCTTTCTCCTTTTTTCCTGGCCTTTTAATCCAGCCAAGTTTGCCGTACAGTCCCATCATGACCACATCAAGCACGGTAGTGGGGAAATCCCAGTCTACGCTTGTCCTCTGGGGAACATATCCTACAAGATGGCGCTGGGCTGCATAAGGTTTTCCGAAGATATGAACTCTCCCTGCAGCAGGTTTCATCAGCCCAAGAATTGTCTTAAGGAGCGTGCTCTTGCCAGCGCCATTGGGGCCAACAACTGCAACTAGGAGGCCACTGGGAATCTGCACATCAATGTCCCATAGGACTGGCTTCTCATCATAGGCTACGGTCAAGTCTGCAACATCAAGTGCTAAAGTAGGTTGTTGTGCTGTCATATTTTATCCCCTCACGGTGTTAGTGCGTTCACTATGGTGTCAATATTATGGGTGACCATCCCTATATACGTTCCTTCAAAGGTGTCCTGATTACCCATGGCATCAGAAAACAACTCGCCGCCAATTGCAACATCCCATCCTTTTGCCCGGGCTGCCTCCTTAACTGCCTTGATATTTCGCTCAGGTACTGAAGACTCCACAAAAATTGCTCTTATTTTTTTTTCAACAATAAAGCCTACCAGGCGCTGGACATCACCGGTTCCTGCTGCAGATTGCGTGCTGATGCCTTGCAATCCAACGACTTCAAAGCCGTAGGCTTTCCCAAAATAGTGAAAGGCGTCGTGGGCGGTGACAAGGATACGTTTGTCCTCTGGAAGCTCACCTACCTTCTGCCTGACATAATTGTCAAGTTCCTTGAGCTTCTGCAGGTAAGCATCTGCGTTAGCATCATATCTTTCCTTGTGCTCGGGGTCATATTCTATAAGAGTGTCCCTCACCGTTTCTGTAGCGCTCATCCAAAGGGATACATCAAACCAAATATGGGGGTCATACTGGCCCGGATAGCCAATAAAATCAAGAAGCTTTTCCCGGGGGATATTTTTGGAGACAGGCACAGTGGTAATGCGGGCATCCATTTCCTCAAATATCTCTGACATTTTTGCCTCGAGGTGGAGTCCACCATAGAAGATAATGTCTGCATCTGCAAGCGTTTGTACATCACCTTCACTTGCTTTGTAAAGATGAGGATCAACACCTGGTCCCATGAGGCCGGTAACCTCTACATAGTCTCCCCCCACATTCTCTACAATATCTGTGATCATGCCCACGGTTGTTACGACTTTAATCTTACCATTATCCTGCACTGCATTTCCTTGGCTGCATCCCCCAATGATTACAAGCAGTAATGTGACAATGGCTATTGCTGTCTGTTTTATCATGGTTAGTTCCTCCTTTAAACAGGGATATTTTGCCCGTGCGGGTCAGTCTTTGGCCGGCCAAGAAATGTATTTAGGCGTGCAATGGCATCATCGGAAAAAGCATGTTCAAGGCGGTGCGCCTCTTCATGTATCTGCTTTTTATCCATCTTCAAAATTTTGTAGAGGAACGCTTCAATGATGCGGTGCTTGTAGGTCAGCTTTTTTGCAAGTACTCTCCCCCTTTTTGTAAACTCAAGTGAGGCATACTTTTTTTCTTTAATCAATTTATGCCTTGCCAATTCCCGTATACGTTCGGACACTGTAGACTTGGCGAGTTTCAGATAGGATGCAACCTCTACGGACTTAATAGGTCGGTGGTATTCCTCCTCCAGATGGAACATTGCCCGTAGATAGTCTTCGCGCGTTGCAGTAATTTGAGACATAGAAAAGTTCGTAGATGCGAACTTGTATATAAATCTTGGGGTTTTTTGCTTAAAGAGCAAAAAACAGTATAGAAACCGTACCCATTTATCCTTTTACAACACCCATAGGACGCAGCTGTGCAACCAGTTTTCCAATGCCTGCCTCATCACTGACCCTGACTACTTCATCCACATCCTTGTACGCCAAGGGTGCTTCTTCAGAAATACCTCGCCAGGATGCTGCTTTGATATGTATGTTTTGCTCTTTCTCCAGCTGGTTTTTCAGCTGGTCTCCTCTCCACTGCTGGTTTGCAGCAAACCGTGACATGGCTCGTCCTGCACCGTGCGCAGTGCTGCCAAAGCTTTCCTTCATTGATTTTTCTGTACCCACAAGCACATAGGACGAGGTGCCCATGCTGCCGGGAATAAATATAGGTTGGCCCGTCTCCTGATATTTTAGCGGAATCTCTGGTCGATGCGGACCAAACGCCCGTGTTGCTCCTTTCCTATGCACCCATGCCAAAAACTGCTCACCTTCAGCCTCATGCTCTTCTTTTTTGGCGATGTTGTGCGCAACGTCATACACCGTGGTCAGCTGCACGTCTTTTGCAAAGACCTCCTGAAAACTTCGTCGCGTCTGATGACCGATCATATGCCGATTGCACCATGCAAAATTGGCAGCAGCACACATAGCTTTATAGTAATCATGAGATATATGGCTGTCTGCAGGTGCATAGACCAGATCTTTTTCTGGCAGCGACTTGATAATCTCAGGATAAGCTGCTTCCATCTTCTTCAGATAATCGGTGCAGGTCTGGTGTCCAAGTCCTCTGCTTCCGCAATGGATGAGCACCACCACCTGACCTTCCTTCTTTATGCCAAAGACCTCTGCAACCTCTTTATTGAATATTTTGTCAACGTATTGCACTTCCAGAAAATGATTTCCGGATCCTAGTGTTCCCAACTGTCCTCTGCCTCTTGCCTTTGCCGTCGGACTGACTTTTGATGGATCTGCACCCGGCATAGTCCCTCCTTCTTCGCAGGACTCAGCATCTTCCGGTAGCCCATAATTATTCCGCAGTGCCCATTGCACCCCATTCCTGAGGACATCATCCAGTTCACCGTCTGACAACCGGAATATTGATTTAGCCCCCACACCGGGCGGAACGTGCTTAAAGAGCACTTCCAGCAGCTCCTTGATCTTTGGATAGACTTGCTCCTTGGTAAGATTTGTCTGAAGCAATCTGACGCCGCAATTTATATCAAAACCAATTCCTCCTGGACTTATGCAGCCATCTTTGGTGTCTATGGCTGCTACGCCGCCGATGCTAAAGCCATAGCCCTGGTGGGCATCCGGCATCATAATACTCCACCCTTTAATGCCGGGAAGCGCTGCGACGTTGATTCCTTGTTGGATGCATCTGTCCTGAAGCATTTTCTGCAGAAGTTTTTCTGAAGCAAAAATTTTGAGCGGGACTTTCATGTTTCCTTGTTTCTCCACAAGGTAAGAATACTCATTCAGTTTCCGTGGATGTATGTCCTGGGGCTTGTCTTGGTTCATTAGATATCTACCACAACCTGCAGGGTAACGCTTGTTGGGGTCTCCTTTATAAACATATCGCTGTAGGTCATCGCCTTGATATATGCAGTCATATCATAGTGGTCTGCTAAGTCTCCATGGAGTGTTGCCTTTAGCGTAAATACTCCATTGGCTTTTGTAATGGAGACACTTGCTTTGGCTGAGATGAACCCTTCCACATCCAACAGCACAACCATTTCCTGCAGAAAATCAAAGAGAAGGCCTTCTTTGGTGGATGCAGTGACCTCAAACTTTCTTTGGATATTCTTTTCTACTTTAGAAACATCAGTCATCACTGCAGTGAACGCAAGCGCAGCATTGCCAAACGCCTCTTCCTGGTCTTTTCCAAATGCCTGGAATTTGGCGTCTGCAGTGTGCTCCAAAAAAAGGTAAGGTTTTTGCATACTTTCATTAAATATTGTTTTCTTTATAAGGCTTTCTCCGTAAAATACTATTGGGCAGTGCTAACCTTTATATACCCACCACCCTTTTCTAAACAAATGACTCTTTCCAGTAATATGGACAATTTTGCAGCCCTCTTAGTGGCTGATCTGCTTAGGGGGGAGATCAATAAAGAAGCAGTTACACCCATTGCTTCAGCTGATGTCTTTGCGTTTCATGACGACTTAGAAACACTTGTAGGTGTTGCAACTGCTCCAGAAACGGTTGAGAATCCTGCATTTTTTCATGCTGCTCTTGCAAATTTCAATTATAAATATGGCCCTCACCTGAAATTAGGGTATGATGCGACCCAAACAGATGCGCCATGGGACCTCTATTTTGCCAGTAGCTTCAGTGTGGGGGAAAAAAGCAAAGGAGTTGTAGAGGTACGTAATAATGTCGCAAGGACATTCCAACTCCTGACCTCCGCAAGAAACGAACAGGGTATGATTCCTGAAGCGAGGCACCGTGATTTTGTAGAGGAATATTCTTTTCAGCCAATCAATGTTTCTGCTTTTGAAGCACAGGGTGCCAGAAAGAGCAGGGAAATTATTGCTAACCTCCATTTTAATACCTCAAGGGATAATCAGTTGAGCCATACAACGAGTATGGTATATGATGTTAGGGGACGGAGCATTTCTCATATTTCTTCCCCAGACCTTTTGGGGATGCCTGGGCGGTTATTTCAGCTTGCGACATTGTATGGGCTGATGGGTGGATTCCGACAAGACGTGGATATCTCCCAGATAAGGGTGGTATCACCCACTCCGCCTCCTCAGTGCCTGGCCTCTACAGGCGAATTTGTTCCCGATACCCCTAAACTACAAGAGCTTAGTTACAGGGTGATGCGTTATAGTGATATTGCAGACCCTTTTGCGAGTATGCTTCTACGCTCATTGCATGGCTACAAACCAGATGAGCTCATAAGTTGCATTTATCATAACATTCCAGGACAGGAGCGTTCATTAGTGGCAGTCATCCCTTCCCATGAAGCAAGAAGGCGCATTACAGAATACGGCGTTATCAATTCGCAGACAATCTCATTTGCAGCGGAATATGCTTCTGTTTTTGATCCTGAGAGAACCAATGGTGCAGGAACCATGGTGTTGCAACAGCTGTTGCGGGAAAGTATCCCTCGGACTGCTTCTCTTCTTAAAAAAGTAGATGAACCCCTATGGGTCGATGCATCTCGCCCCAAAGAGATACCTGAATATCATAGCATAGGGCAGGCTGCATATACTCTTGATAGACTTGACCGTGAATCACAGTTGCTTTTGCGACAGATGGGATTTACTGATAAGCCTTTTTTTATTCTGTATGATACAACTGCAAAAAATGAGAGGGATGGATGTATTGCGCTACTGGCAAGTGAAAGAGACCGTACGGGATTTCTTGCAGGAGATAACCGGGCCCTTATTGCACACCTACCCTATGCAGCTGCAATTCTCCAGGGAGATGGTCTGGCAACACTAAGATATGCCTGCTTACGACAACCTAAAAAAAGTTAGGCGTTATTATTTTTTCTTCGGATATATATCCTAAGAACAAAATCATTAAACTTCTTTTCCTCTTCCACAATCCACTCGCTTTCATCAAACGCAGGAAAGAACGCATCCCCATCGTAGGATCCTTTCACATAGCTTAGCACCATTTTGTCTGCAAGTGGCAGTGCCTGCTCATACACCTGTGCACCACCTATGATAAAAATCTCCGTGCCATACTCTTCTGCCTTGTGGATTGCCTCTTTAAGGTCCCGTGCTATTTCTACGCCTTCCTGCGATTCCATCTTTGAACTTACGACAATATTATGGCGGTTAGGCAGGGGCTTTCCTATGCTATCAAAAGTCTTCCTGCCCATGATAACGGTGTTGCCAGTAGTCACTTCCTTGAAATTCTGCAAATCTTCAGAAATATGCCAGAGGAGTTTGTTATTCTTTCCAATAACCCTATCCTTGGTCATAGCTGCAATGATGGTGATGGTCATATCCTCTCCCAAACCATCTTGGCTTTAATAATGTTTTTATAGTCCCGGCATTTCTAAGCTTTTATGACTCTCTATGAAGAAAAACTGAAGAAAATAATGAAGGAAAATAATGTACCAGGAGAGCACCTCACCTTTAAAGAATCCTGTCATTCTGTAGAGGATGCTGCAGCGGCAAGCTTGACAAATCCGGATGAGTTTGTCAAAAATATCTGTATGATTGATATGCAAGGTCATCTTATTGTTGCTATTGTCAAAGGAGAAGACCGCGCCAGCACGTCCCGTGTTGCTGCAGCACTAGGAATTGAACAGCCACGGCTTGCAATACCTGCCGAAATCCTTGAGAAGACAGGATATCCCTGCGGCGGTACGCCGTCGTTTGGATATGCCGCAACGTTTCTTATGGACCCAAGGGTTATGGAAAAAGAAGTGGTCTACTCTGGAGGCGGATCTGATCACAGTCTGGTGAAGATGACGCCCAAGCACATGCAGGAGATAAATCATGCGGCAATTATGCGTGTGAGAAAATAAATCACACCGCAATCTCAAACTCAATTTTAGGATAGCTCTGGTAATTGAGCAGTTTGGTATCTTCTGCTTTCCACTCCAAGATAGAGGTGAACGGCTCAGTTTTTATCTGTGCAAGAGGATATTTGGAAGCATCTCTGGAAAGCTGCTCTTTTGCTCCCTCTCTATGATTTTCATAGATATGCACATCTGCAAGAAACCCAACCAACATTCCTTCCTGCAATCCAGCTTCTTTTGCGAGCAGGTGCAAAAGAAGCCCATAACTTGCAATATTAAACGGCAGACCAAGCATGACATCAACAGAGCGCTGGTTCCAAAGCAAGTTAAGTTTGCCGTCAATGACTACAATCTGAAATGCATAATGACAAGGCGGCAGAGCCATCTTCTCTTTTGCCGAAGGGTTCCAGGCGGAGACCAGCATGCGCCTGTCGGAAGGGTCTTTCTTAAGGGTATCAATAACATACTTGAGCTGGTCAACACCTTTTCCTAGATAATGGGTGTCATAATTCTGATAGTCTGCACCAAAATGCCGCCACTGGAAGCCATAGACTGGACCCAAATCACGCTCCTGTGACATGCACTGTTTTGCTTCTTCTGTGTGTCCATAGGGTGCTTTCTTGGGGTTTGCCCACTCATCCCATATATGGTTGTTTCGCTCCTGCAGCCATTTTTTGTCTGTAATGCCTTTGATAAAGAATTCAAGTTCTGTTGCCATGACTTTAAATGGCATTTTCTTGGTAGTAAGCAAGGGGTACCCTTGTTTCATGTCATGCTCAAACATGGTGCCTGCGATGGTGAGTGCTGAGGTGCCTGTTCTGTTTTTCTTGAGGACACCGTCTTGCAGTATCTTCTGTACAATCGTGAGATAGCTCTCCATAACCTGCAGAAGTACTTCCCCCTATAAAAACATTTTTATCTGCTTGCGCTAAACCGCTTCTCCACTTCTTTCCAGTTCACGACGTTCCAAAACGCAGCAACGTATTCAGCACGCCTATTCTGATATTTAAGGTAATATGCGTGCTCCCACACATCAAGACCAAGAATAGGAATCATGCCATCCATCAGCGGGCTGTCCTGGTTTGCAGAAGAGATTACTTTCAGTTTCCTTTTGTCAACGACAAGCCATGCCCAGCCGGATCCAAAGCGGTTTATGGAAGCGCTTGCAAACTCTTCTTTGAACTTGTCAAAGCTGCCGAAGGCTGTCGTTATAGCATCTCCCAATTTACCGGAAGGTTTGCCGCCTGCGTTTGGGCTGATTATTTTCCAGAAAAGGCTGTGATTGACATGCCCCCCTCCATGGTTTCTTACTGCAGTGCGTATTGCTTCAGGTATAATATTCATATTTCTTAAGACCTCTTCAACGACTTTTGCCTCAAAGGCCGTTCCTTTAACTGCGGCATTGTATTTGTCGATGTACGCCTGATGATGCTTGGTGTGATGGATCTCCATGGTCTTTGCATCAATGCTCGGCTCAAGCGCAGCGTATGCGTAATCTAATTTTGGTAATTCTACAGACATGCTAATCACCTCATCTATTCTGGAGAAAACTGATTTATAAAAATGTTTCTACTATTTTTTATCGTTTCCCTTTGAACACAATCTCTGTGTGGGGATAGGCAAAGCCAACGCTCTTCTCAGCCATAACATGGGTGAATATCTCTTTGGTAATCTTGCTTGACATTTCAAAGCGTGACCTTGCAAGAGAGAAAAAACGGACATGGAGCCGGATGCCGCTTGCATCAAACACATGCCGGATTCTTGGGGGTTTTGGAGCTTTAATGCCTTTTGTATGCTTTTGTGCTGCTGCAAGCATAATATTTTCCGCTATTTCTAGGTTGCTTTCATAGGTAAATGTTGCAATCACTTCGTCCAGCACAAGTTCTTCGCCGTGTTCCTTGCCGTAATTTATAATGTTCTGCTCAAAGAACGCAGACAGTGGAAAATAGATGATTCGTCCGGTATTTTCCTCACCCGGAACAATGCCACCTACTTCTTCAAGGACAAGGTGTGAAAGCGTAAGGTCAATGATATCTCCTTTTACCTGGTTTATCATGACGCGGTCTCCAATCACAAACGGGCGCTTGACCGCAATAACTATCCATGCCAAAAGGCCAACAATCGGTCGCTGAAGCGCAAAGCCAAGCCCGGCTGAAATGAGGCCCAGGCCCAGGCCAAGACCGGTCCATGAGCCGGTGAAGGAGAAGATAAGCACCATGATGACAATAAAAAAATAGACATATCTGAACATTTTAGAGAATAAGGCGATGGTTGCAAGCTGCTTCTTTTCCATCTTTGCAGCAAGCTTCTTTTTCATATAATGCATGATGATACGAAGCAGAACATAGAGTATCACAAAAATAATGAGGGTACGAATGACTGGCACTGCTATTTCCACATCCTGCATCCATTGTATAATATTGATCATTGTACGCTCTGCGAAAAATGCAGATTTATATAGTTTTCACTTTATTTTTTTAAACCCATACACATCCAACGCATCATCCTGCACATAGGGAATCTTTAATTCCCGTGCGATGAACGCCTTCTGCAGCTCTTTGCCCAGATAGCCTATATGCGTGGGGTCTGTTGTTATCTTTTCCCGCACAACCGTGTTGTAGATATCCTCAGGATTGTCACCTTCTACAATGACTTCCACCACATTATTCTTCTTGCAAAGACCAACTTCCAGTTTGTTGGTCTTTGGGTTAATGCGAATCAGAAAATAGCCTGCCTTATCCATCCTCCAATCTTTAATGGGATCGTATCTGGCTTTGATGACTTTGCATTCCTGCTTGGTGGTTGGTTGGTGTTGCTTGAGGAGGTTCATATAATCATCTACACTTTTTCTTTCAAACATTTGGCAAATAGCTTATCTAATGAATCATCACATGGGATTTGGATGAAATCAGAGTGCGGGATTGGGAAAAATGGCTTACCAGAGACCCGTGAGGTATAGTTAGCAAGTCTTCCAATTTCAAGTACCTTAGTCACAGGTATCCAAAACCAAGTACCATAATCATACTCTTCGTTGGATAAAACATACCACATCTGTAGATTAAAGTGCCTCTGAAGGTTTGAGTAACTCCGAGTTTCTTCACAATCCAGGGGGAATGTTTTAAATTTTTTATCCATTTGTTTGTATTTTACATCTACTAAAATAAAGCCAAGATTGGGTAACAAGATCATGAAGTCCGGCCTCTTTGAACCAAAGTAAAGTGCAAGTGCATTAGAAAAAGTGGTGAGATCTTGCTGAATATACCAGTAAGCTAGTTTATGTTTGTCTAACCATCCTTTAAACTTTAGCTCTGCATGATTCCCTTTCTCCCCTAAAGAGTCCACGATTTGTGCCATTCTCATCTTTTTCTCCCAAGATTATTTAATAATTTCGCTTTTCACACTTAAACCGCAAAGAATAGGTAGTTTGAACTGCTCTGGAAAATGGCAGAACCTAAAAAGTAATCTTTATATAGTTATCGGCATTGTATTAACTAAGATACTTTAATATAGTAGTTCTTCTTTTCTCTTGGTTGACAGAGGTGTATCAACCATGGCGAGACCAAAAGGAAAAATAAAAGTTGTTTGTCAGAACAAGTCCTGTGAACTTTTCCGGA
>JACRKK010000067.1 GCA_016219795.1 Candidatus Woesearchaeota archaeon
CGGAAAAGTTCACAGGACTTGTTCTGACAAACAACTTTTATTTTTCCTTTTGGTCTCGCCATGGTTGATACACCTCTGTCAACCAAGAGAAAAGAAGAACTACTATATTAAAGTATCTTAGTTAATACAATGCCGAAAAATTTTTAAGCCCCTATCTTAAAGAGATAGGTGATTTTGAAGTGTTTGTGTTTGAGGATAAAATATATCCATTTGGGAAAATAAAAAACATGAGGAAAAGCCTATGATAGAAATAGACGGTTCACAAATGGAAGGCGGAGGGCAGATGATACGTACAGCCCTTGCCCTCTCAGCAATAACCGGCAAAGCGTTTCATGCAGTAAACATCCGAGCAAACAGACCAGAGCCTGGACTTAAAGCACAGCACCTCTATGGCATCAAGGCAGTGCAGGAGTTGTGCGATGCCAAGGCAGCTGATGCTTTTCTTGGTTCATCCACGCTGACCTTTGTTCCTGGCAAGCTTGTGGGAAAGACTATTGCGGTGGATATTGGCACTGCAGGTTCCATCACCCTGCTCTTGCAGTCATTGCTCCTTCCCTGTCTTACTGCATCCAAAGCTGTGCGGCTGAAACTGCAGGGAGGAACGGATGTGCAATGGAGCATGAGCTATGATTATTTTGCACATGTCCTTCTGCCTGTTCTTCAGCAATTTGGCACGATTGATACCCGTCTTGAGCGACGGGGTTACTATCCTAAAGGCGGTGGAAAAGTGGATATGAAAATAAAGCCTGCACAGGAAAAACATCCCCTTCATCTTACTGAACGCGGGAATCTTTTGACCATCAAAGGTGTAAGCCATGCTTCCAAGGATCTGGAAAAAGCCCAGGTTGCAGAGCGGCAGGCCAAAGCAGCGCGGCTTGCGCTGTCAAAACTGAATATGAAAGTAGATATAGACGCAATCTACGTTGATACTTTAAGCACTGACTCAGGCATCACGCTCTGGGCAACATATCTGGGGCAAAAAAGTAGTGCAGGAACAACAGGTGTTCCTGGCAAACGGCATGAGGAAGACAAAGGGGATACCCATGCCCAGGCCTTCCGGCCGGTGATTCTGGGTGCGGATACGCTGGGCGAGCGTGGGAAGAGGGCAGAGGATGTCGGCATGGATGCAGGAAAAAAACTGCTTATGGAGATGGAAAGCGGCGCGTGTGTGGACCGGCATCTGGCAGACAATCTCATTCCCTTCCTTGGCTTGTTTGGCGGATCGATGCGAGTCTCGGATGTCACCTCCCATACCAAGTCCAATATCTTTGTCACAGAGCTGTTTCTGGAGAAGAAGGTTGTGGTGGACAAAACATTTATATGCTCCCCTGCTGTAGGAAGCAAGCATGTATGACATCATCGTTGGGAGAAGCGAGGCTGACCGACAGAAATTTGGCACTGCAGGGACGGTTCTTCTGGGAAAACATTACATCAAGATGGGGCAGACTAATTCTCTGGCAAACAAGATATTCATGGACGTCACCAGAAGCCACGTCATGTTTGTCTGCGGCAAACGTGGTGGAGGAAAATCTTACTCTCTCGGCGTCATCGCCGAAGGCCTTGCAGATTTGCCTCAGGAGATCAAGCAAAACTTAAGTTTCATCCTTCTGGATACTATGGGTGTCTTCTGGTCCATGAAATACCCCAATCACAAAGACGAGCTGTTGCTCAATGAATGGGGCTTGCGTGGCAAAGGCCAGGATGTTGTCATTTACACACCTACCATGTACTACACCAAATACAAGCAAGAAGGCATACCCACAGACGCTCCGTTTTCCATAAAACCAAGCGAGCTCACATCATCTGATTGGGTGATGACCTTTGGTCTGGATGAAAACGATCCCCTGGCTGTGGTTCTTGAAAAAACGGTTCATAACCTTAAGGAGAATGGACAGGATTATGATATCGATGATATGATTGTGGCAGTGGAGGCGGATCATCGGCAGGAGCAGCATGTCAAAGATGCAATCATCAATCGGCTGCTTGGAGCAAAAGAGTGGGGTGTCTTTGACAAGGAAGGGACACCGATAGGTGATCTGGCAAAAGGAGGCCAGGTGACGGTCTTGGATGTCAGTTGCTACGCAACCATGCCTTCTGGATGGAATATCAAGTCTCTGATTGTCGGGCTTATCAGCCAGAAACTGTTCATTGAACGGATGGTTGCACGAAAGACTGAAGAATATACCACTATCCATCATGCCGAGCACTATTTCTCAGATGAGGATGATGCAGAAAAGAAGCAAGAGATGCCTATGGTCTGGCTTGTGCTTGATGAGGCGCATGAATTCTTGCCCCTTCAAGGAAAGAACGCAGCTACTGATCCGTTAGTGACCATTCTCCGTGAAGGACGACAGCCGGGCATCTCTTTAATTCTTGCGACACAGCAACCGGGAAAGATTCATACTGACGTGATGACCCAGAGCGATATTGTTCTTGCGCACAGGATAACAGCAAAGCCAGATGTGGATGCGTTGGGCATGCTCATGCAGAGCTATATGAGAGAAGGCCTTAATGTGCAGCTGGATAACATTCCCCGAGTGACGGGTGCTGCTCTTATCTTTGATGACAGCAACGAAAAGCTGTATCCTATGCGCATCAGGCCACGATTCACCTGGCATGCTGGTGAGTCACCTACAGCCATGAAAGAGAAGAAAAAGATGTTTAAATTCTGATAGTGGTTATTGTTGTTCAAGAGAGCAGAGGGATTTATAGACCTCAACAGAAGAGCTGCTATACATTTTCTGGAAACAGTTGACATCGTCTACATACTGGATTTTTTCAATTCCGTATTCCTGTCGTGCTTTATCTGAGAAATAAATATATTTGACACCGTACTTGTCAAGGAGTGGGATAGCTACAGTCTCAAGGGGTGTTGTGTAAATTGTTTTTATATCCTGATACCGCTCATTGATGCCGGGGATGAGGAGGTAATGGGTATCCATCACATTTTTTTTTCTTGCAAAATAGGTGACCAGATGGCCTTCTTCTGGTGTTGCAAGAACTGCTTCGTTGTGCTTTGCATCTTTGCGCAGAAATTCAAGTGCAGCAACCTCGTCTGCTGTCGGCACTTCATGCATTACTTTGTAGGCAAGGACGATGCTTGGCACTACGGAACTGACGATGAAGATAAGGAGGATACCCAGGACAAAGAAGTGTTTGTACTTGTGCACTTTGCTATGTTTGAGGTAGCCAAAGAATGCATCATAGAATATACCTGAGAGCACGACCATGATGGTGCCAAGGAACATTAGGCCCACTTCCAGTTCAATTAAGCGGAATAAGAGAAGCAGGAATATGGAGAATGCAAATGCCATGAGCAGATAGGCGCTTCTTTCCTTCTTTCTGAACAAATATCTATAAATAACATAGATACCAGCGAGGAACGGCAGCGCACCTATGCTATAAATGGCATATATCAGGTTGAAATCAGAAAAGTATCTGCTTAGGATATCGAGGGGAATGTTCTGCCAGATGATGAGGGCGCCGTGGGCAAGCAATGCTTTTTTGTAGATGATGAACTGGAACCAGAAGAGCACAAAGGTGGCAAAAAGTATCACTTCAAACTCTTCACCTGGCAGACTGACTTTCTCAATTTTGCAGAGCAAAAGATAGATCAATGTGGCAAAGATGACGAAGAATGAGGACGCATGCAATCTTGCGAGGATGAAGATGGTGGCAAGCAGAAGGTACAACATATAATCACCTTCTCCTATTTTGAGAAGTGTGTAAAGAAACAGGACGGTCAATGGGATGCTGAGCGCATAGACGGTGATGCTGTTTAGGGTCTTGAACACAAAAATAGGGATGAATCCTGCAAGGAACGCAGAAAACAGTGCTGCTTCGCTGTTTTTGGTGAGTTCACGAGTAAGCAGGTACATGGTAAGGACAAGCAGGGTTGCAAATACATTGGGAAGCACTTTCACTGCAAATGGTGTTACAAAGGAGAGTATGGCAAAGAGGTAATCGAAGACGGGAGAATAGAGGGCATTTCTTCCTCCGTAGCTTAAGGGATCGTTGAACAGCGGTTTCCAGGTATCTTTTATGCCCTCGATGTCCCTAAGGTTGAAATAGGAATCGCTGTCGCTCAGATAGGGGGAGGTGAAGGCAAACGCAAGCCGAAAGCCTAGAGTAAGTGCAACGATAAGGATTAAGACTTTGTGTTCTTTTTTTAACTGCATATATTCTTTTATGGTCAGGAGATATATAAATTTTAGTAAAGTATTTAAAAGGTCTTCTCTCCCAAGCGACTTATGGAAGAGAAGGTTTCTTCAGGATGTGCTGTAGTGGATGCATTGCTTGATGGTGGTTATGAGAGGGGTGTCATCACCACAGTCTACGGACCAGCAGGAGCCGGCAAGACAACGTTGACTATTATGGCTGCAATAGCGTGCGCACGCCAGGGCAAGAAAGTTTTGTTTATTGATACTGAAGGCGGTTTTTCTGTCGAACGATTGCGCCAGCTTGCGCAGGATTATGAAGAGGTGTTGAGCCACATTATTTTCCTCAAACCAACGACTTTTGAAGAACAGAAGCAGGTGTTTGACAAGATCAAATCTATGATCTCAGACAGGTTTGCGCTTATTGTGATGGATACTATTTCCATGCTTTACCGGACGGAGTTTGGAAGAAATAAAGATATCCAGGATATCAACAGGATCTTGGGAGTCCAGATATCTCTTTTGACAGAGATTGCACGCAAGCATGCGATACCAGTGCTCTTGACAAACCAGGTGTATGCTGATTTTGAGCAGCAAGGGAATGTGAAGATGGTGGGTGGTGATATTCTGAAATATTCAAGCAAGTGCTTACTTGAAATAGAGAAATTCCGCACGAAGAGAAAATTGCGCATAGTCAAGCATCGCTCGCTTCCTGAGAATAAGGACATTCTGTTTGAGATACAGTCTGAAGGATTCGTTGCGGTAAGTTAATTTCTATGCTTCAACACACAGACCGAAGACGCGCCGACATGGTATCCTGCTGCAAGCGCTTGGTGGACGTAGGCCACTGCACGCCTGACTGCATCTTGAAGGTTGCACCCAAGCGCAAGGTTTGCTGCAATGGCAG